>JANOAS010000321.1:0-16641 GCA_031411255.1 bacterium | reverse complement strand
GTGGAGGGCGGGACGGTGCCGCGCGGGACAGCCCCGGAATCTACCAGCTGGAGAAAGGCCAGGCACCACGCGGGGCGGCTGGTGAGCAGCGTCCGTGCAGCAGGCTGCACCTCGGCTGGCAGGGCGGTGTAGGCATGGGCGACATCCGGACCGATGGCCGCGTCATCGTAGCTGAGCAGGGAGGTCAGCGCCGCCTTGCGTAATTCGGCTGGATGAGCTCCCAGGGCCACACGCAGCAGCGGGGCAACGGCGGAGGCCTCCTTCACATCGGCAAACAGCCGCACGCAGAGCAGCCGCTCTTCCAATTTGCCAGCCGGATCCTCCGCCGTCCTGAGCGCAGCGGCGATGGCCTCCGGCTCGCGCAGGCGCACACGCAGGTGGCCGGAGGCGAGCCCGTATTTCGCCAGAGCTTGGACAAGCGGCTCCGGCAGGGGAGGCAGGGCGCGGCCCTTGAAAGCCTCCTCAAACCCCGCCATCAGGCTCTGGCGCTGCTCTGCAGCCGGGGCCATCTCTAGCAGCCGCGCGCAGGTGAGCAGGTCAGCCCGCGTCTCCGTGCCCGCAAAGCGCCGCATGAGCCGGGGCAGGATGTGCTGTTTCGTCATCGCCGAATCCCAGGGCAACGCAGCCAGCACAGCGTCCCGGTTTTCCGCGCAGTGCGCCTCCAGCGTCCACCAGCAAAGCAGCGGCAGGCAGGCATCCGCCGCGTCCGCATCCCGCCGCAGCAGGGCACCCGCCAGGGCCAGCGCCTGCGGGGCCGCCAGCCGCCGCGCCGTGCACGCCATCTGCGCCCGCACCTCCGCGGCCGGCTCGGTCGCGGCCAGGGCGACCACGGCAGCCGCGAAATTCGGATCCAGCGTCTTCGCATCCCCGGCCAGCCGGACAGCCCACGTCCGCACCGCCGGGTGCGGGTGGCGCAGGGCGGCCAGCGAGAGCGCAGGCTCCAGCTTCCCCATCTGGTGCAGCGCCCAAAGCGCCTCCAGGGCCGGGTGCTCGCCCGGCCCGGCCAGCGCGGCCTTCAGCGGCTCCAGCGTGGCGGGATCATTGCGCTCGCCGAGCAGCCGCACCGCAGTGTGGCGGTGCCAGCGGTTCGGATGATTCAGCAGCGCCACGAGTTGCGCACCCGTTTTCGCCGCCAAATTCACGTCCCTGTCCAGCGGGAGGTCTTTTCCGTGCAGCCGGTAGATCCGGCCCGAGCCTGGATCCAGCTGGCCCTGGTAGTTCTGCCCGTGGGCGATGTACTCTTCGTAAAAATCCGCCACGTAGACGCCGCCGTCCGGTGCGTTGGTCACGTAGACCGGCCGGCACGAGGGATCATCCGCAGAGAGGGCGACGCCGGTGTCTCCGGTTTCAAAGGTGGAACCGCTGGCGTAGCGGGCTGCAGCCACGAGGTTCCGGTGCAGCGGGTCCGCGCAGAGAAACTGGCCATTGTACCGCGCCGGCATCGCGCTGCCTTCCGCGATGATGGTGGCGTGGGTGAAGCGCGGGATCGAGTGCCGGCTCTTCATCGCCTCCAGATGCCCAAAGGCAAACGGGTTCGCCTGAGAGCCGAACTTTCCGGGATCGATGCCCTGCTTCAGCATCAGTGCCCCCTGCATGTAGTAAAAGCCGTGCGTGTCCCCGCCATTGTGGCCGGAGTACAGCCGGCCCTCGCCGTCAAAATCCAGCTCAAACACATTTCCCCCGCCGATGGCGAAGACCTCGTAAACCTTCGTCACCGGGTGATACCGCCACACCATGCAGCCCTCCACGTAGACACCGGGGAAATCCAGAGCGTCCACGCCCGGGCGCGTCACGCGGCTCGTCGTCGTACTCCCCTGCGCCCCGTAGAGCCAGCCATCCGGGCCCCAGGCCAGACCGTTCGCCACGGAGTGCGTGTCCTCCAGCCCGAAGCCCGCCAGCCGCACCTCAGGCTCGCCAAATTCGTCTCCGGATTTCGCCGGATAGAAAAGCAGATACGGCGTCTGCATGACCCAGAGCCCGCCGCGCCCGCGCAACGCGGCATTCGCCATGTTCAGCCCGTCCAGGGCCACGGTGTGCTTGTCGTATTTCCCGTCGCCATCCGTGTCCTCGTGCACGGAGATGATGTCCCGGCCGCGGTCGTGGTGTGGTGGAGGCGGCGGCACGCGGTCAAAACGGGCGCGATAGTACTTGTCCCGGCTGATCTGCTTCACCCCCGCCGGATACGGATACTGCCGGTACTGCGCTACCCACATGCGGCCCCGCTCGTCAAAGCTCACATGCGTTGGCTGCGCCACCTCAGGCTCGCTCGCGATGAGGTCCACCACCAGATCCTCCGCCGGTCGCATCTTCGCCAGCGACACCGCCGGAGCCAGTTTCGCTCCGGGCATCATCTCCTGGTTTGCCGAGAGCGGCGTGGTGGACGGGCGGAAGCCCGCCTCCGTGTACACCGCCGCGCCCGACGCCAGCGCCACGGCCTTCAGCTCCTCCGGCGCGGCATCGCCAGCTCTCATTTCCCACGCCCCCTCCAGGAACAGCTCGTCAAAATATCCCGCCAGGATGGGTGCCAGCTCCACACGCCGGGCCGCCCCCTCCAGGCGCAGGGCCAGCACGTTGTTCATCTTCTTTTCCAGGATGCCCTTCGGCACCTTGAACCTCCGCCGCTCCGCAGGCAGCACCGGCGCCTCCGCGATCCTGGTCCCGTTCAGCCACACACTGATCGGCCCGCCAATTCCGCCCAGGCTGAGCGTGACGGAGTCACTCCACAGGTCCTTTTCCGCCCGCGAGGTCATCGCCTCCGGCACCTGGATGAAACAGCGCAGCCACACGGGAGACGGCAGGTCCTCCTTCACCGGCAGAGTCACAGCCTGCCAGTCCGCTGCAGTCAGGAAGCGGGTGAGGAAAACCAGAATGAGCAGGGGCAGTTTCATGGATGTGGCCCCTCATGCTGCCCGCATCCAACCCCGACCGCCACCCTATCGGGACACCGGGTAAAACGTCAGGCGCGACTGGCGCAGAACGACAGCATCCCCGGAGCAGCGAGGTTCAACCCCGGAATGGGTTCACTACACGCACGCCGTCGTAATTCTGGCCCTCGTTCAAGTCCTCGGAATAGACCGTCTCACAACCCATCTCCAACGCGGCCGCCAGGATGCAGGAGTCAAAATAGCCGATCTGATAGCGGGCGCACAAAGCAATCGAACGGTCGAAAAGCTTCAGAGTTGGCTCAAGCACACTAAACGACAGGCGCCAGCCTGTGCAGAAAACCACGGCTTCGTCATGGGTGTAGCCCAGCTTTTTTGGGTGCGTGGCCACGCGATAGAACTCCTGAAGCACCTGTAGTGAAATCGCCCGGGAGCCCCCTTGGATCAAGTTTCGGGCCGCCAGGCATTTCGCGGCATCATCTTCACGCCTGCTCACCGCGTACGCGAGCACGTTTGTGTCAAGGAAGGCCACGCTCGTTAAGTTCGTCACGTTGGAATGGCCCCGCAGATCCGGATATCACTGCGTGCTGGTCAGCAAGTTCCCAAAGCGCATTCAAAGTTCTGGAGGCCCCGGCGTCCGCAGGCGGTGCCCCCATTCCGAGCCTTGATCGAAAAACGTCACGAAGGAAGTCACTCAGCGAGGACTTCCTTCGCGCAGCCTCACGGCTGGCCGAATCATAGAGTTCATCCTCCAGAAAGATGGTGATGGTCTTCATTAGTCTACGATAGAAGCCAGGCCGAAGCTGGTCAAGCGAACGCTGGATTTAGGCCACCCGCCCCGACCAGTCCGCTGCCAGCCGGCCGAGGTCGGGCCCTGCTGCGCCGGTGCCGGGACCGTAATAGTGGCCTTCCAGCTCGCTCAGAGTACGGTCGAGTTCTGCCGTCTGGGCGGGGTCGAGTTTGTCAGAGGTGCGGATGCGCAGGAGCAGGCTCGTCACGGTGAGGGGATTGATCTCCTCAGGAACACGGTAGGGACTGTCGCCTGCCCCGGCGGGTGCCGTCCCGGTCCGCAGACTGCGCATGAGCGCGACGAGTCCGCCCAGGAGCGCCAGACCGCCGAGGGCCCAACCCCAAGGGAAGGTCCTCTCGGCGTACTTCGCCACCAGGCCGACGCTTTCCCCCACCTCGGCAAGGTCCGCGTCCTCATATCGGAAGCGGCCCATCTTGATCTCCGGCATCTTCGCTGCGGCAAACTGGAACTGCTTGGGCGGCGCACTGAGATCCTTTTTCGCCCGAAGCGTCACGTTCCACAGGCGCTCGCTCACGGCGCTGTTTTCGTCCGACTCCGCATCCAGCTGCATGAGGTGCAGCCCCTGGTCGTCGATCTTCTCCACGTCAAACTCCGCCGGCTTCAGATCCAGGAGCGTCTCCAGTTTCGGCACCAGTCCGTGCGCAGTCGCCTTGATCTCCAAGGCCAGGACACCCTCCTTCGATTTCCGCTCGTCCAGGATCTGCTTCACCTCCACCTGCCGCACGGGCCGCGGCTGAGCCTTGTCAGGGCTGGCATCCACCGGGATCTTCGCCGACTCGATGGGCAGGATCGCGTAGCCCGTGGTGTCGTTAAAATCCAGGTTGAGCTTGAGCGGAGGTACCGCATCCACCTGCGGCCCCTTCGGTTTCAAAAGCAGGTACGCGTAGGGCGTGATCCGCCAGCCGTCCTCGCCGATGCCGCGTGACTGGATCTTGTCGGTATGGAAGGTGACGGACACGATCTCGAAGCTCTCGCCCAGGGATTCCCGGGCGGCTTCTTCAAACTTGTCGCGGTAGTTTTCCGTCGGCCGGCCAAAATTGTAATATCCCGGCTGGCTGCTCTGGTTCTGCAGGTAGCGGCCGAACCCACCCGCCTCGCGCTCGATCTGCTTCGTGTGCTTCAGATTCACGAACAGGCCGAATGGTTCGTCCACTCCCACCTTGTCCGGACCGTCTACAACGGTCTCCAGCTTCACCTCGGTGATGAGGTCGTCGTAGTAGGCAAAGAGGTCGCGCGGCTCGCGGGCGCGCTCGTCTTCACCGCAGATCTTCAGCCCCGCGCCCAGATAGCGGTGCTTGATGGCCGGGGCCACGGCGTTGAGCCGCGTGGCCAGGGCATTGGCAAAAAGGGTGACGTGCCTGCCCGCCGCCTCGCCAGGCAGTGAGTCCAGCGCGGCTTTGATCAGCGGCACCTGCTTCGGCGCAGGCTGGTGCTCCGCCTTCACCGCGTCCAGATCCGTGGCCCCGAGGCTCGCGTAGAACCACGCGGTGAACGGATCGATGCTCTGCTTTGACTCCTCCAGCCCGGACAGGGCCTTGGCGTAAAGATCCGCAGCCTTTTTGAATTGGACGTAGGCGTCATCGCGGTTCTTCGTGTACTCGGGGGACTTCTGCTGGTCGTTGCGGAAGTTGTTTTCGTCAAAGAGCAGCCCGGCATGGGCGAGCTGCAGGCTCCAGTCTTCCGGGTACTTCGCCTGGGCCCGGAGCAATATCTCCCCGCTCACCTCGTAACCGCGGAGCACCTCCTTTTGGATTTCCTTGTCCGTGCGCTTGGTCTTGGCCTCCTGCTGGACCTTCGGGCTGCGCCAGACGGTGGCCAGGTTTGTCCGCATCGTCTGCACCAGCGCAGACAGCGTCTCGGCCTTCATGTCCTGAAGTTTGCCGAAAACTTTTTCGATGTTCTCCATCCGGTACACCTCGGCGCTGCTGTGCGTGGTCATGAAGGCCCGCGCGATCTTCGCCTCATCCACTCCCCCCGGCAGCGGCAGGGCGCGCAGCTTCACCAGCCACTGGCCCAGGTCTTCCAGATTTCGCTCCTGCTTTGACCTGGTGAGCGGGATGCCCTCCAGCCCCGGGTTGTAGCCGTACATGTACATGTAGCGGTTCGTCCGGCGCTTGTCGGAGTTCGGGTCGTGGTTCTCCGTCCACACCTCGATGAACCGTTCCGCCAGCCGCTTCCCGTCGTCAGGGTGGGTGGCGGCCAGTTTCTCAATGTAGGGAAAGGCGCTCTTGTCATCCTTCACCTTCAGGAAAAGCTCGGCCAGCTGGATGTGGAGCGCAGGCTGAAGGCCGGATTCGATGGCGGAGATCCACTTCTCATCCGGAGCCACGTCCAGCAGCTTTCCAGTCGGGATGGCCTGCGGCATGCGGTCGCCGCCCATCCGCTGCTGCTGCTCCATCATGTCGTTCATGTAGTAAATGTTCCCGAAAGGATCATACTGCGTGGAAGGGCCGCGGCGCGTGGATGTGTCCCGCTCCTGGGAGTAGCGGGCCTCCTTCATCCAGTTGATGGCCAGCAGAGTCAGCGGCTGCCCCCACTCCGCCGTGCGCTGCGGTGCCGCCTCCAGCAGGGCCTGCACCGCGCGGGTTTGCAGCTCGATTTTTTTCCGGCGAAGCTCCGAGTCCACCTGCCGCCTCGCCTGCGCCGCCTGGGTGCCAATGCTCGACAGGATCTCCATCCCGCGCACCGGCTGGGCGGTGAAGCTTTCAAGCAGCCACTTTTTACCCAGCTCCGCTTTCACCCGCGTGGCCAGGTCCACAGCACGCTCCAGCGCCTCGCTGCGGGCATCGTCCTTGGCCGTCGGAATGGCCAGCGCATCCTGGGTTGCCAGCCACGCCTTCTCCAGGTGCTCCGGCTTGCCCTCCTTGTCGAACAGGCCGAGAAAATGCACCGCCAGCAGATTGAGGGATTCCGCATCCCCCGCCGCACGCGACTCCGCCGCTGGAGCGAGAAACTTCCCAGCCTCCACCGGCCGCCCCGCCCCCGCCAGCAGGCGCGCGGCCTTCTGTCGCTTGTCCTTGTCCGTCCCGCCCAGTTTTGCCGTTCCTTTTTCCAGGGCGGCCAGAGTTTCATCCAGCAGACTGCCCCTGTTGAACGCGGCGCTGAGCAGCCCGCCCAGGCGGGCGACCAGTTCCGGGTCCAGATCCACCGGGCACAGATCCGCCAGGGCCAGGACGTCCGCCGGGCTCAGTTGATTCGCCTCCTGAAAGCCGGGCGGAACATTTCCGCCGCCCATGTTCATCATCGGCTGTTGCTGCGGAGGCGCTCCCGCCCTTCCCCCCGCCTGCGGCATCTGCCCGAGCGACGTGATGACGTGCAGAAAAGCCGGCTTCCTCTCCGACTCCGCCAGCTTCTCGAAAAACTTCCCCACCTGCGCCCACCGTCCCAGCGCCACATCCCGCTGAAGCGGCCCCAGCACCAGCTCATTCGGGTCCCGCGGCGGACCCACGAAGGGCGGAGCCTCTGCCGCCTGCGCCTCCTCGTTCAGCTTCGCCAGGATGCCCGCCGTGCTCCGGTTAAACTGGATTTTTTTCAGCCCCTCCAGGAGAGACGGCACCTTCGCCGCCGCAGCAGTTGCCGCCGAGGAAGCGGAGGAAATCACTGCGCCCTCAGTGCCTACCACACTGCTCCTCACCACCGCACCCGAGGCCGGATCAATGGTGATTGTCCCCCCGCCACTGGCAAGTTGCAGGGTTGCCGCCTGAACGACCTGCGAGGACGCCACACCGGCGCCCCCCGTCAGGAAAAGGGTGGAAACAAAAAGAGCGGCCGGAGTCAATCGGTGAACCATGGTAGCAAGGAGCTTGGAAGTTGTTCCCTCGACTCTGGCCCCAAAACCCGGCCTGGGAAAGAAAATTGTGCAATTCCTCACAATCTGCGGCGCACCTCCAGCCGGCAGGAGAGGGGAAAATGCCTGGCTGGCCAGCTCCGGTTCGGTCATGACGCAGCCGTGACGGCTCCAGTATTGCGAGCCGGTAAGGTTGAACGCTTTTCTCACCCGACTGGAAACCGAAAACCACTCCCGGCTTGAGAATGTACGCGATTTCACGATAACGGTTCTTGCCGGACTGTCGCAAATTTGGTAGCCTGGAGCCCCTTCGGTTTCCCCCTACCCCACCCTTGTCCAACCCCATGCTTGCTAAAATCCTGTTTTCACTGGCGGTACTCTCGTGCCCGCTGACAGCCGCGCCTGTCATCAACGAGATCATGTACCACCCGTCACCAGCCTTCCCCGAGCCGGTGAATGCCGAGTTCATCGAGATCTACAACACGGACACGGCAAACGCCCTGACCCTCGACGACTGGCGCCTTTCCACCGGGGTGACGTTCACCTTTCCCGTGGACTCGATTATTCCGGCCGGGGGCTATTTGATTGTGGCGGCAGACCCTGCGGCCTTCCATGCGAAATACCCTGCCGTGACGGCCCCGGTGGTCGGCCCGTGGGTCGGGACGCTCTCGAATTTGGGCAACAAAATCACCCTGGTGGACCTGCTCGGGGCGGAAATCGACAAGGTGAGCTACGCCGACGGCGGCGACTGGGCGGTGCGCGGGCGGGATGCAGCATTCTCCGGCTGGGAATGGCAGACGGCGGCCAAGGGGGGCGGGAAATCCCTGGAACTGCGGAATCCGCTTCTCGACAACAACAACGGCCAGAACTGGGGCGACTCGACCGCCACCGGCGGCAGTCCGGGTGCCGCAAACGGCCTGAAGGTGGCGAACGTGGCCCCCCTCATCAAGAGCGTGAAGCACTCTCCGGCGGTGCCGAGAAGCACGGAGGCCGTCACCATTTCCTGCAGCCTGACCGATGAGGGGGCCGTCAGCAGCCTTTCCGCAACGCTCTTCTGGCGGGATGCGACGACAACGAGCCCCGCCGCCTTCACCAGCGCGGCCATGACCGGCGACGGCACCGGGAAATTCTCCGCCACGCTTGCGGCGAAGGCGGACAAGACGTTGATCGAATTTTACGTGCAGGCGTCCGACGGCGCGCTCACCCGGACGTGGCCCGCTCCCACCACCGAGGGGCAGAATGCGAACTGCGTCTACCAGGTGGACAACGAGGTGATGAACCTGACCGACGCCTACTACCGCGTGACCATGACTGCGGCCGAGAATGCGGCCTTCGAGGGAGTCTCCACAAGCAGCGACCGGCAGTTCAATCAGACCTTCGTCGCCGTCCAGGGAACGGACACCACCATCCGCTACCGCTCGTCGATGCGCATCCGGGGCAACAGCAGCCGGACTTACCAATACAAGCCGCAGCGGATCACCTTTCCCAACGACGACCAGTGGGGCGGCATCCGGGACTTTAATCTGAATCCCAAGGCCCCCTATCTGCAGTACGTGGGGATGCGGATCTTCCAGGCGGCTGGCATCCGCGGGTGCGACACACTGCCAGTGGAGGCGCGGCGCAATGGGGTGAAGTACTCGACCAACTCCGGTTCGACACCGGACTTTGGCAAATGGGTGCGCATGGAGGAGCTGAATGGGGACATGGTCGCCTCACACTTCCCAGCCGCCCCTGGCGCGAACCTCTACAAAAAAGGACGCCCCGACCAGTATTGGCGGGCCACGCAGCCTGCTCCCTCGAACCCGGATTCGCTCCTGGACGGCTGGAGCAAGCAGAACAATTCTTCCCAGAACGACTGGTCCGACTTGCGGACATTTTTCCAGACGCTCCAGACTAATCTGGCTTCCCATTTCCCGGGCTCGGCTGCGAATGACCTGGCGGGGTCGGGCGGCTCCCCTACGAGCGGAAACGGGGTCTGGAACAACACGGCGATGACCGCGACGGAGATGACGAACATCGAAAACGTGGCCGACCTGGACCAGTGGGCCCGGTGGCTGGCGGTGATGACCATTCTCCAGGATCGGGAGACGAACATTTCAAACGGCCAGGACGACGACTACTCCTCCGTGTTTGACACCAGCATTCCCGGGAAACGGCGGCTGACCCTGCTGCCGCATGATCTGGACACCATCTTTGCCCAGGGTGATGCGGGCGGCTCGGCCACGACGCACGGCCTCTTTGACATGACGGAGGACGGCTCCGTCTTTCGCCCTCTGCTGCCCATGCTGGGGACGAGCACGGTGGCGGGCAACGCCACTTTCCGGACAAAATACTTCACCGCCCTGCGCGAACTGCTGGGCGGTGTCCTCAATGCGGACACGACCTCCACGGCGAACCCGCCGATGTACGTCTTCCTGGACAATCACCTGAAAGACTGGATGTCCACCTCCGGCGCCGGCGCTTCAGCCCTGGCCAGCATGAAGTCCTTCGCCACGGCCCGGCAGTCCTACCTGCTGGACCTCATCCCGGACGGCGTGGTGGGCGGCAGCAAGGCCACGGTCATCACGCCCACGGCGGCGACCTCCCAGGGCACGCTGGCAAACACGCCGGGCTCCCTGATGATCCACGAAGTGATGCCGGACAACGTCTCCGCCGTGAACCAGGGCGGGCTTTTCCCCGACCTCATCGAGCTTTACAACTCCGGAGCAGCCGACGTGGACCTCACTGGCAAAAGCCTCTCGGACAATGCACTCACGCCGCTCAAATTCGTCTTTCCCGCAGGCTCGACCATCGCGGCAGGCGGCTACCTGGTGCTCACGGCGGACGGTGCCACCACGGCGGGGCATCTGCCCTTTTCCCTCTCCAGCAGCGGAGAGACAATCTATCTCTACGAGGCGGCGGCCGCAGGCGGGGCGCTCCTGGATTCACTCACCTTCGGCGTCATTCCGCCGAACTATTCGGTTGGCCGCACCGGGGCCGCACGCAACACTTGGACTCTCTGCACGCCGACCTTTGGCGCGGTGAACACAGCCGTGGCCACGCTGGCCGGACCATCCTCCCTCACCATCAATGAATGGCTCGGAAACAAGGCATTCCGCATCAACAACGACTTCGTCGAACTCTACAACAGCTCCACCCAGCCCGCTGCGCTCGGCGGAATGTCGGCGACGAATGACTTCATCAACGCCCCCGCCCAGCACGTTTTCCCCGTGCTGAGCTACATGGCCCCGGGCGGCTTCCTGCGCCTGGATGCGCTCGGTTCCAGCGCCACCCCTGGCAATGCCACGGAGCTTCCCTTTGGCCTGGACAATTTCTCGGGCTGGATCGCCATCATCGGGCAAAATGGCAGCCTGGCCGACAGCGTGGACATCGTGGCGCAGACGCCGGATTTCTCCACCGGCCGCAGCCCGGACGGGGCCGCCGCATTTGCCTCGTTTGGCCTGCCGGGGAAATTCCCCACGCCTGGCGCGTCCAACATCACACCCACCGCCGGGCAGCTGGCCTTGATCAACGGTCTGCGCATCAGCGAAATCCAGTACCAGCCTTCAGCTGGCGGTGCCTTCGCGGCGGGCCAGTACGAATACCTGGAACTGCAGAACACCGGAGCGACCACTCTGGACCTGACAGGCGTCCGCATCCGCAACGGCGTGACGTATGATTTCCCCGCCATGACGCTCGCCCCGGGGGCGCTCATCGTGGTGGCGAAGGACCGCACGGCGTTTGAGTCCCGCTATGGTGTGAACCGCCCGCTGGCCCCCGGTTTCTTCACCGGATCTCTGGACAACACGGGCGAGACGCTCGCCCTCGTCATGCCGCAGCCATATGACTTCAACATTCTGAATTTCGACTACGACGACGTCTGGTTCCCCGTGACGAAGGGCGGCGGTCCGTCGCTGGAACTCGCCGCCCCACCCACGACGGCGGCTGGTGATTTTGACAAGGCGGCCAGCTGGCGCGCCTCGGCCAATCCGCTCGGCTCGCCCGGCAGCACCGGAGTCTTCCCCGTGCTGACGAGCGCCACCACGGCCAGTGGGGCTCTGCTGGATGCGTTCACCTTCCAGATCACGGCCACCGGCTTTCCCTTTGCCTGGACGGCCTCCCCCCTGCCCGCAGGCCTGACGGTGAATGGATCCACCGGCCTCATCACCGGCACTCCCACCCAGGCGGGCAGCTTCCCTGTGACAGTCACGGCGGAGAACCTCGACGGGACGGCCAGCGGCACGCTAGTCATCACCGTCGCGGCTTCCGGACCGCTGGACCACTTCACGCTGGCCGGGGTGCCGTCCAGCGTGGCCGCAGGCCAGCAGTTTCCGCTCATGATCACGGCGCGCGACAGCCGGGAGCGGCTCGTCACCACCTTCACCGGGTCGCTTGACCTCAGCGCCTTCATCGCCGCCGCCTCCTCGTCCACCCTCCTCATCACAGAGGCCTTTGACCAGGACCCGGACCAGTTTGAAATCCAGAACGTGTCCGGACAGGCCGTCAACACTGCCGGCTGGTTCATCATCATCAACAATGCAGGCAGCGGGACCAATGACATTAATTCCCTGGCGGCGACGCCGGGAACGATCATGACCCAGCCGACCCTGCCCTCCTCCTTTGCTTCCGGGCAGATCATGCGCGTCTGGGATGATTTGAGCGGGGCCACGGGCGGCACCGTTTACTGGAGCAACGTGCCGTGGAGCCACACGAACAAAAAACGCGGCTGGGCCATGATCGTGAATGGCACGGGGCAGATCGTTGACTTCGTCATCTGGGGCTACACGGCGGCGGAACTCGCCACCATGAACCTCACCGGCGTGAATGGATTCACCCTCAACCCCAACACCCAGGGGGCCTGGACAGGAGCCCCCCTCGTCCACGACGCCACTACCGGCTTCGGCCTGCAGCGCCAGGGAAACAAGGAGAACAACAACGCAGCCGACTGGACGTGGAAGGCAAACAGCCTCAATGCCACGAACCCCGGTCTGACAGTGCCGTGGTCATCGGTGCAGAATTTCACCCCGACTCCTTCAGCAGTGACGCTGACCGGCGGTCAGTGGGCCGGCTACATCAGCCTGCCCAACCCGGCGACCGGCCTGACCATGAAGGCATCCAACGCGCAAAAGTTTGTGCAATCCGCCGCGTTCAATGTGACCACTGCGCTGGTGGACACGGACGCCGACGGCATGCCCGACTCCTGGGAAACGGCGAACGGGCTCAACCCAAATGTGGCTGACGCCGGCCTCGACCTGGATGCGGACGGCTATTCGAACCTCCAGGAATTCTACGCCGGCACGCAGCCGAACAACGCAGCGTCCCGCCTCTCCATCACCAGCATGAGCACGACTCCCGGAGGAGCCATGGTCACGCTGAACTGGGCCGCCGTGGCAGGCAAACCCTACCGGGTGACGTGCTGCACCGCTCTCTCCGGCTGGACGGAAGTACCCGGCACCCTGCGCCTGGCAGCGGGCACGGCGGAATCCGCCACCTTCGCGAACCCGCTGGGTGCTGAGGAGCGCGCCTTTTTCCGCGTGGAACTCCTGACGCCTTAGTGAATCAACCGGCGGGGATCCACAACCCCGCAACCCGGCGGGCGCGCGGCTCCGGGCTGGTCGGTGGCCAAAAAAGGCGCCTCAATTTGCCAGGCCCAGCTCTCCCAGTTTCAGGAGCGCCGTGGTGGCAGGCCGGACGGGCAGCGGGGGCAGCACGACGTGGCAGCGCAGGTGGGCGTCCGTCAGCGTGCAGATGAGCGTCTGCACCGGAGTGATCAGCGCATTGCAAGGGCGTTGCTCCGGGTCCGGGCTGCCTGTGGCGTGCTCCAGCGGGTGGTCGTGCAGCCACGTTTCGCCGGAAATCAACCGCGCCGGTCCGCGCAGCGTCAGGGTCAGATGGCGCGTTTCGTCGCGGAACGTCCACTCCACCATCGGCGTGCCCGCCAGCAGGGTGCAGAGGCTGTTTTCCGCCGGGATGAACGTCGTCAGCTCGAACGGAATTGCGCTGGCGTGAACGCTGGCGCCGATCCACCGTCGCGGGGGCAGACCGTCGGGACACGGCACATCGAGCAGGCCGGTGCCTTGTGAATTAATGACATCGACTGCCAGACGGAGGAGATCGGCATTGGTCGGAGGCTGGGGGTGCATGGCTTTTATGGGGGGCTTGGGTTTTAGGGGGGGACCCGCCTGCCGGGGGGGGGCCGGCGGACTGCTGAAAAAGCGAACGCTGGGCGTCTGCTTTTCTAACGTTTCGCGGCGGGCGGATCTTTGAGGTATTTTTGGGAAAAAGTTAGGCTTTCGGCCTACTGGCGGATGGGGGCGGCTGGGGGACGTGGTTTGTTGACACTTTCGTCACCACTGGGGATGGTTTCCCTGTACGGGCCGTCGCCCGCCTTTCTTCCATGAAGACTCCATCTCTCAAAGTTCTCGCATGGGTCCTGCCGGTCTGGGCCGCCTCCGTCGGTGCAGCCTGGTGGCTCGGCAGCCGCCAGCCGGCCCGGATTGTGGAGGTTCAGGTGCCCGCCGCCCCGGCTGCTGCAGGGGGCACCACCCTGCCCACCACCACGAAGTCCGCCACCGCCGTCGCCGAGGCCGAGGCCGCCGCAGAGGACATGGATGAGGAAAACGGCGCAGGTGGAGGCCACGCCAGAACCACCGCCGACGCGTGGAAGCTCGTCCGCGATGCCGAGGCCATGCCCCCCGGCCCCGAGCGGGACGGGCGCATCATGTCCGCCCTGGGCCGGCTCACGAAATACGACCCCGCCGCCGCCATGGAGTACGCTCAGGGTATTGAGGGCGTGAAGCTCCGGGCCGAGACGCTGGAGCACATCCTCGGTCGCTGGGCCAAGTACGATCCCGAAGCCGCGTGGAAAAAGATTTCCGAAACCAACGACGGCACCCTGCCCGAAAACCGCGTCGGCCTCGTCCTCCAGGGCCTGGCCAAGGGTGATCCAACGAAGGCCCTCTCCTTCCTATGGGAGCACAAGGACGAGCTGCAAAAGCACCGCGACGAGGCCACCTACACCCTGGACATGATTTACCAGAACGGCGGCCACAAGGCGCTGGAGTCCTGGATTCCCACCCTGCCCGAGGGCAAGTGGCGCGACACCGCCGTGAACCGGTTCATCGACGAATTCGCCCGCTACGATCCCGCCGGGGCCAAACGCTACCTCGAGTCCAGCGGACTCGTCACTTCGGGAAATCTGGGAGCCGCCCAGGTCGAGCTGGCCGAGTCCTGGGCTCGAGTCCGGCCCGACGAGGCCATGAAGTGGGTGCAGGGCCTCCCCACTAACCAGCAGAACAAAGAGGTCTACGACGCCGTCCTCCGCCGCTGGCTCCAGTATGACAAAAACAAGGCCGCCGAGTGGCTCTCCACCCAGCCCCCCTCCCCCGTACTCGACCGCTCCATCGAGCGCTACACCTACGATTCCCTGCGCCTCGACCCCGCCAGCTCCATGCCCTGGGCGGAGACCATCACCGACCCGGAGCGCCGGTTCAACATGATGAACCGCGTCGCCGAAGAGTGGGGCCGCCGGGACCCCAGGGCCCTGGCCGGATACGTCCAGAACGTGAACCTGCCGGCGGACAAGAAAGAGCGCCTCTTGAAATTCACCCAGCCGGTCAAGCGTTAGTGCTCAACCGGGCTTGACGCCCTCTCCGCCATGGGGACAGTGTTCCTCCATGGCGGACATTCCCAAGCCCTTCATACCCCCTCCCCCGGCCCCCACCGCTGCGCCCGCCGCTTGGGAGGAAATACCGGAGCCTCCCCTGCCGTGGTGGCGCAGGGCTTGTGAATTGGTTTATCAGCCGCGAGAACCCACTGGGTTTGACCTCGTGGACATCGCGGCGGACGGCCTCAGGAGTTCGGTCAAGGACGCCCTCATGTTCCTGCTGCCCGTGGCAGCCGGGCTTTACGCCGGTGCGCTCACTGTCTTGGCGGGAGACCTGCTCGGCAACTACTTCGGCTCCCATCACACCTTCAGCAGCCGCCTGACACCCGATTCAATTTTTGAGTTCGTTTGCCTCCCGCTTTCCGTCATGACCGGAGGCACCCTGCTTTTGACCCTCTGGCTGTTCTTTTGGTGGTTCCGTGTCCGGCACGACGACTTCGACCCCTTTTTCTGGGTCCCCGTCACAATTCTCGTCGCAGGGTGGAGCCTTGTCCTGCCCTACTGGGACGACGTGCCCTGCGCCTTCCTCATTATGCTTCTTGTCACAGCCGCCCTCGCCTTTGCCGCCTGGGCCTTCGCCTGGTTTGCCCGCCGCGGCGTGAGCGGCTGGCAGGTCCTGGCCGATCCCCACAAGGCCCTCCAGGAGGCCAGCTGGGAAAAAAGGCGCGAACTGAATGCCGAGGACCAGCCCGAATCCCTCGACTGACCCGCCATGCCTGTCCCTGCTTCCGACAGTCAGAGAACCAAGCCACCCCGACGGGCACTTGCCTGCTTAACCACTGAATCTGTGAGAACTGGAGTGGCGTTTGTGGTTCCGCCCGCTGTGGGAGTGGCCCTCGGCAGCCTCTCGCTGGTATTCGATCAGTACCGGGCCGGCCATGTCCAAATCCACGGTAACTGGTGGCCGAGTTTTTGGTACTCGAGGTTTCTGGTTGGCTCATATCAACTGACGCCATACAGAGTGGTTAAAATCGGCTTGGAGTCCATGCAACCGCCCGAGATTCTTGCGTTGACCGCGTGCTTGCTGTTCTGGTGGCTGTACGTCAGGCTGTCCGGACGCGGCATCCGCCTCCCTGCCGCACTCATCGCGGCATTTTCAGGATGGTGCATCGTCCTTCCAATAGACACGCTTTCTGCGAGTGCGCTTGCGATGCTGGGCTTCACCATCGCCCTTGGTTTCACTCCTCTGGTTTTGGCCTGGTCAGGCCGGTCACGCAGCGTCAGGAACAGGGAAAAAGTGATTCCTCCCTTCCTGTACATACCGGAAGCCAGATGCGCAACCCGCCGCAAACCCAGAACCGGTGGACAACCCGAATCCCTCGACTGACACGCCATGCCCCGCCGCGTCGTCGTCCTCCTCCTGCTGGCCCTGCTGTTTGGTTCTTGAGCGAAAAGCGTGGGAACAATTCTTTGAACCGGGGCAACCGATCTGTTGGCGCGGAGCGCTTTCTCGGCATGTAGAGCGGTATGATTGACCACGCGCAGTTTGAAAAGCTTTTGGGCATCTCCCCTCCGT
>JANOAS010000320.1:0-10262 GCA_031411255.1 bacterium | reverse complement strand
TGGGCGCAGGAGGCGTGGGATGGGCGGGTTTAGTGGAACTCATCCACAGTATAAATAGTCATTATGGTAATTTGTACAGAACTATTTTTCAAAACTTGATTTCCATAACAAACCGGGGCTGGCCATACGTAAGCCCTGCGTTGATTCATCAACGGGGAGGTTTGCACCGCCAAACGATCACTTCCTCGGCGCGTCGAAGGTTCTGCCGTTTTGGGTGTGGACGGCTTTGGTGACTTTGCCGTCGGGACCTTTGACGAAGGCGACGCTGGCGGGGACTACGCGCCATTCGAATTCGGTGGGGGACTTGGGGAAGATCTGGAATTTGGGCTGACCGGTGAGCTGGGCGAAGAGGGTGTCGCCGTCGCGGGAGACGGTCATGACGGCGGGGCCGTACTGGTATTGCCCGACGAGGGGGGCGAGGTCGGCTGCGGTGAGTTTGAGGGCGGACTCCTTCTGCCGTGGGGCGGTGAAGGTGCTTCCGTTTTGCGCGTGGCGGGCGGCGGTGACTTCGCCCTTTTCGTTGCGGACGAAGGTCACCTGGGCGTCGGTCACCTTCCAGAAAAACTCGCCGGGGCCGCTGGGGAAGATTTCGAATTTGGGCTGGCCGGTGAGCTGGGAGTAGAGGCGGTTGTTTTCCACGGTGACGGTGAGGACGGCGCTCTGGTAGTCGTAGCGGCCCGCGAAGTCGGGGTAGGTTTTGGGGTCGATCTTCGGGTCCTCCACGGGGGGCGGGAGTTTTTTGATTTCGGCGGCGAGGAGTCGCTCGACGATGTGGCGGGTGACGGAGGTGGGCTCGCAACCGGGTACGGCGGGCAGGGCATTGGCGAGGGCGACGACGGTGCAGTGCTGGCCGGTGACGCGGACGAGGTCACTGGACCAGCCGTTGAGCCCGCCGCTGTGGCTGGTGGCGGGTAGGCGGGAAATGGGGGCGGTGACGAGGCCGAGGCCGTAGCTCATGCCGTCCACACCCGGAGGCAGCTTCGCGGGGGTGGTCATGAGCTTGAGGGATTCCGGCTTGAGCACGCGTCCGCCGTAGAGGGCCTCATTCCACCGGAAGAGGTCGCCCACAGTCGAGTACAAGGCCCCCGCGCCGCCTGCCCAGGACATGTCCCACTCGAGGGCCGGTTCCGCGTTTTTCTCCAGCACGGTGTAGCCCCGCGCCGCGCCCGCCGGGGGGGCGGAATTGAGGTAAATGCCGGTGTCCTTCATTTCCAGCGGACCGAAGAAGACGCGGCGCAGGTGGGCGTCGAGCGACTCCCCCGAGACTTTGGCCACGATCTCGCCGGCGAGGAAATAGGCCGAGTTGTTGTAGGCAAAGCCGGCGCCGGGGGCGAAGTCCGGTTTGTCATCACGAATCCAGGCGATGAGGTCCGCAGGTGCGATGGGCTTCGTGACGCGGGTGAGGAACTCGGGCTTGTTCGTGTAGCTATGGATGCCCGAGGTGTGGTTGAGCAGCTGGAGCAGCGTGATGCTCCCGCCACCCGGGAGGTCGAGCAGGAATTTCTCCAGCTTGTCTGTGAGCGCGAGCTTTCCCTCCTCCGACAGGCGCAGGACGGCGGCGGCGATGAACTGTTTGGTCACGGAGCCGATGCGGAATTTCGTCGCAGTGGTGACGGGCGTCTTGTGCTCCAGATCCGCGAAGCCAAACCCGTCTTGGAAAATGACCTGGCCATCCCGTGCCACGAGGACGGCAATGCCGGGCTGGGCGTGGTCTGTGAGTGGAGCGAGGTGGCCCCGGAGTCCCTCGTCAAAAGCGAGGTCCTTTCCCGAAAGTGATTGCGCACCGAAAGGGAGAAGGAGTGCGAGTGTGAGGGAAAGGCTGGCACGGGTGTTCATGCCGGGAGTGTGGACGAAAATCGGCGCGGAGCAAGGTGAAGCCGGCTGGTCGGCTGCGGCGCGACGTTGGAATGCAGGGGGTGGAAAACGCCGATGGTCTCAGCTATTTCGAGCGTCCTTCACCGCCTGCAGGTGCTGGATGGTGATGAGATCGTGGGGACGGCCCATCGCAGCCTTGGCTTTGATCAGCGGATCGATGTCGATGAGTCGGATGATGCCCATTGGAAGTTTGATTTCCGTGCTCTGTTTGAGCACGTCCTCGAATTCGCCAACGCCGAGCACAGCACCGAGGCAGTCCAAGATGCCAAGGTCGGTCTTGATGTAGAGGTTTTTCAGACCTTCGCACTCTCCGGGCGTGAGGTTGAGAGGGAAATCCGGGCGCATGCGATGAACCGGATGCAGTCCGGCCAGGGCATGCTGAATGCGCATCAGGTTTTCTCCGGTAAACCGGCAGCAGACATCAACATCCCGCGTGGTCAGCGATGAGCCGTGGATGGCAGCAGCCAGCCCGCCAACCAGCACAAACTCGACTTCGGCTTTGACGAGCCGCGCGAGCAGTTGATCAAGACGCTGCATGTTGTCTGCTCAAGGCGTCTCTTGCCTGGTCGATGAAATTGATCGTGTCGTCGTTGGCCAGGATCCGTTCCCAGGGGGTGAGCTTGAGGTTTTCCCGGATGAGGGACAAATCGATTCCGGAATCTGGCTCTGGAAGCGGACACGCCGGGGCGTTTCCCGGAAGCATTGTGGCTTGGGACGGCGGCCGGGGGCTGGGAGGAACGGTCACGCCGCAAGGTTGCGCTTGTCGCCAGTTTGGCAAGCGGGTGGATTTGGATTTCAAATGCTGCGGCACGCAATGGGCGCTGGTGTAACGGGTTTGCCGAAACGACCGTGGGACGGGAACAACGGTCAACAGGGCGGCGCGAGACAGCTGGAGGGCACCACCCCGGCATCAGCCAAACCACCGGGGTGAAACAGGGTGGCATTTACGGGTGAGGTGGGCATGTTTCGAGGTCTAAAACTCAGAAACCACCACCAACATGAGCCAGCATCAATTTTCCCGCCGAACATTTCTCCGAGGCTTGGGCGTCAGCATGGCGCTGCCGTGGATGGAATCTGTAACCGTCTGGGGTGACACGCCGGGGGCGGCGGTGAAGCCGGCGAGCGAGGCGCCGGTGCGGCTGGCGGTGCTGTTTTCGGGGAATGGATTTCACTCCCGGGAGTGGTGGGCGAAGGGCGAGGGGAAGGCGATGGAGCTGGGCAAGGTGCTGGCGCCGCTGAACGACTTCCGGGAGAAGATGCTCTTTGTCCGGGGTCTGTACAATGAAGAGGCGCAGAAGGGAAACATTCACAGCTCCCAGACGGGAAATCTGCTCTCCGGCGCGCCGCTGGCCTCGGGCGGGGAGATCCGCTCGGGCACAAGCATCGACCAGCTGCTGGCGCAGCGCTATGGGGCGTCGACGAAGGTGTCGAGCCTGGTGCTGGGGTGCGAGAAGTCGAACCCGTCGGTGCACAAGAACTACTCGATGCTGTACAGCTCGCACATTTCCTGGAGTTCGCCGACGACGCCGACGCCGCTGGAGGTGTACCCGGCGCTGGCGTTTGACCGGCTCTTCAAGGACGAGGTGAGCAAGGGGGACCAGAGCGTGCTGGACGCGGTACTGACGGATGCGAAGGACCTGCGCCGGAACATCAGCACGGCGGACCAGCGGAAGCTGGACGAGTACCTGGACTCCGTGCGGGACGTGGAGCAGCGCATCCAGAACGCGGGGAAAAAGGGGGAGCTGCAGGGCTGGCGGCCCACGCTGGACAAGCCGAACATGGCACGCCCGGCGGACGGCATTCCGCAGGACATCGCGGAGCACATGCGGCTGATGTGCGACATCATGGTGCTGGGATTCCAGACGGACACCACGCGCATCACGACGCTGAAGCTGAACAATGATCACAGCTCTCTGCGCTTTCCAAACCTGGGCGTGGACTACATGATCCACCACCTCCTCTCCCACAGTGACTCGGCGGACTGGCTGAAGGTGAACCAATTTTTCCTGGAGCAGGTGGCCTACATCGCGCGGCGGCTGGATGCGATCCAGGAGGGGCCGCGCACGCTGCTGGACAATACGATGCTGATGTACTGCTCGTCGATGCTGAACGGAAATCACGATGCATCGAACCTGCCGGTGATCGTGCTGGGCGGCGGCGGCGGGCGGATCAAGGGCGGCCGGGTGCTGGACTACAAGGACAAGCCGGAGCGCCAGATGTGCCGGCTCTACCTTTCGATGATGGACAAGATGGACGTGCATCTGCCAAAATTTGGCGACGCCACAAAGCCTCTGGAGGAGGTGTAGGGAATGCGCTGTGCGGGCCGGGCGGCCGGTGTTTTGCTTGCGTTCGTAGTTCTGACGACGGTGCGGGCGGCGGGACCGGCGGCGCCGGCGGTGGAAATGGGGGAGACGCTGCTGCCCTCGCCGGTGAAGCGGGTGGCGGACGGTGCGGTGGTGATCGCGGGCCGGGCGCGTGGCTCTGCGGTGGTGCGGGTGCGGGTGACGGCGTCTGCGGGCGGCAGCTGGGAGGCGCGGCCGCGGGCGGCGGAGGGGAGGTTCTCGTGCCGGTATCCGCAGGATTTTTCCGGGGCGCCGGCGCTGGCTCCGGCAGCGCTGTATGTGGATGCGACGGACGCGGCGGACTTCGGCGGGGCCGGGATGCTGGAGCACCAGGCGGAGGCGGTGGTCATCGTGGCCGGGCCGGCAGGCGGACCTCCGCCGGATCTGCCGCAGATTTTTACCGATGATTTCATCGACGCGGCGGGGAAGAAGGACGCGGACTGTGCGCAGTTCGCCCGGAACCGGACGCTGGTGAATCTTTTCCTGCGCAGCCGCGCCGCCACGCTCATGCGGGTGGCACGCCCGGCGTTTGACCTGGCAAAGCCGGAGGACTTCGCGTGGTTCAAGGACACGGCGAGTCTCTACGACTTTGACCACCGGGATCGCGACTGGGCGCAGCCGCTCGGGCACCGCGTGGCGCGGGGATTCTGGCAGGCGGTGTGGAACCGGTGGTTCAACGCGAGCAACGACCACCCGTGGGACGGCAATCCGGCGAATCGCGCCCCTGGCAACTTCCGCCCCTACACTTTTGCCAATGACCCGGCGGACCTGGCCGTGCTGCACGCCCTGCTTCGGCCGGCGCGGCCGGTGGTGGCCGACCACCGGAGTGGTCTGCTGATGGAGGTGATGGAAAACATCCTGGCCCTGCAGCACCGGGGGGTAGAGAACTTCGCGCTGGCCGAGGCTGGGGGCCGGCAGGAGCACTACACGGCGGGGGCGTTTCGCTACGGGATGTTCGAGACCGGGGAGTGGATGACTGAGGGCACGGGGTGGTTCGCGAATCCGGAGTTTCGGGACTTCGCGGCGGGCGGTGTCTTCAATGGCCGCTGCGTCTGGGCCATGGGCGAGGTGCTGCGGGCGGACCCGGCCGGCCCGCTGGCAAACCAGCTGCGCGAGGCGATCCCGCTGGCGGCCCGATTTTGCCTGCACGATGGACTGGCCAGGCGCTACACCCGGCGCACGGCGGGCGGCCTGCCGGTGTGGGGAAGGCCGGGCGAGCACGGCTACCTGGTGCTGGGTCTGGTGGCTGCGAGTGACGTGGCGCCGGAACTTCCCGTCGTCCTCGATCCCGCGCTGCCGCCGCGTCCGCTGCGCGAGGTCTGCCGGGAGGCGCTGGATGCCCTGGTGGAATCCGCCGGGCCCGACGGCACGTGGAGCACCTACGCGGATGTGGATGCGGTGAATATTGCGGCTCTGGCTGCAGGAGCGCGCAGCTTTTCAGCGAAGCCTGGCGCCGCGAAATGGAAGGCGGCCGCCTGCCGGGCGGCGGACGTGTGGCTCGGGCTTCAGTCACTGCCGGCGGAGCGCACGGAGCCGACACCGCTTTTGACCCACCGGAAGGGCGGCGGCATGACGTGGCACCTGGGGCAGGAGAAACACGGCCACGTTTCCCTGTATCTGAACGGGCACTGGCTGCACGCGCTGGCCGCGCTGCATGGTGTGACGAAGGAGGCGCGCTACCTGGACCGTGCCAATGGGATCGCGGCTTGGTTCTGCGGGCGGAATCCGCTGCATGTGCGGTTGCTCAATGAAATCGGGGCGGTGAACAACAGGGTGACCGACAGTGACGGCGATGGGATTGAGGACCGGATCACGTGGGACGGCTACCCGGAGTCGACGGCGTTTTTTCAGATCGGGCTGGTGCAGTTGATGCGGCAGTGAGGGAGGCAACGAGGCTCATGCCTTCGCTTGCGCAGGCGTCGCGATGGTGCGGAGTCTGCCCAGCCAGGGCCAGAGGAGCATGAGGGCTGCGGCGAAAATCCAGGGCCACCACGTGAGGGCGCGGGTGAAGACGGCGTCCGTGTCCGTCGTGTGCAGTCGCGAGCCAAGAAAGACGGTCTGCCAGCCGAAAAGCTTCATGACGGTACCGTAGCCGGTATTCATGGCGAGGCCGCGGAAGCTGAGGGCGGTGGCGCGGTCTGCGGGGGGGATGAGCTTGTTCAGGTACTGGCTGAGGAAAAAGTGGAGGGCGCGCATGGCGAACCAGAACGGGACGGCGAAGAGCAGCCCCCACCACGACCAGGCGAGCGCCATGCCGCCGAAACCAAGCAGGATGAGGAGGCCGACGATGCGGAAATTTGCCTGCGGGGAGAAGCGCCCGGCCATGCGGGAGAGGACGGCGGCGGTGAAGAAGCCCATCAGGCAGGCGGCCGCGCCGATCCAGCCATTGAACGCGGTGGGGATGTCGATGACGCGGTAGTACTGGCTGCCCACGGTGTAGAAGAGGCGCATGGAGCTGTCGAAAAGCAGGCCGGTCAGGATGAGGATGAGCGGAGCCGGGGTGCGGAGAATCCACGAGCCGGTGCGGAGGACGGCGCGGAAGCTTTCCACCAGGGCCTGCACGCTGAAGCGGCGGCTCTGAGTTTCCCCGGCGGGCTCACCAAACTGGCGCGCGGTGAGGAAGCAGGCGACAGCGGTGGCGAGCGTAAGCCAGAGCGGGTAGCGGAGGGTCTCGTCCTGGACAAAGACGCGGGTGCTGCCGAACCAGCCGGCCACTTTCGTCATGACGCCGGGGTCGTAGACGGCGGCTCCGGTGAGGGTGGTGAGGATCTGGAAAAGGGACTGCCAGCGGATGAGGCGCGTCTGCAGGGCGGCCCAGATGGAGTCGCGCTCGCCTGCTGGCAGGGAATCGTAGACGAGGGCCTCATCCGCCCCGCTGGCGGCGGCCTCGGACGCTCCGCTGACGAGGCGGTTCAGGACGAAGAACCAGAAGAGCGCCGCCCCGCCGCGGATGGGGAGCAGGCAGAGGATGAGCATTTCCACCACCATGAGCAGGGCGGAGCCGACGACGAGGGTGCGGCGTCCCACCTGGTCGGCGAGGGCTCCCGAGGGCACCTCCATGAGGACGATGGCGGCGGCCCAGACGGCGTTGAGCGTGGCGAACTGGTCGAGGTTCAGGCCGAAGTCGAGGAAGAGGACGGTGTAGACCGGGTAGTAGAAGCGGCAGTTAAAAAAGATGCGGAAGAAGAGGAAGAGCCGCGCATTTCCCGGCAGGCGGGAAGACGGGGCGGACGCGGCGGCTTCGGCAGGGGTGGACATGCAGGCGGGCACATCGCCCAGAGTGCGGGCTGCTGCAAGGGGATCACGGCTCAGCCAGCGATCCTCCGAAGAGCTGGCGGGCGCGGATGTGAAAGGCGGCGGTCTGGCGGGGCAGCTGCTCGCCCACGAGGTGGCGGAGTTCGACCTCCAGGCCGGGAAAAAACGCAGCGAGCCGGTGAAGGACGGTCATGGCGCAGACTTTGACGGCCACGGGATCGCCGGGGGAGCCGAGGGCGTCGAAGGCTGCTGAGGCCGCGGCAACGTGGTGCGCGGGCGGGATGTCGATGAACTGGAGGAGGCGGAAAATGTGGCGCCGGAGGGCATCGTGCAGGCCTTTCCGGCTCAGGATTTCCAGCAGGGCGGGCAGGTGGCGGCGAACGAGGCGCGGGTGCGCGATGGCGCACTCGGAGAGCGGCCACGAGGCGCGCTGGGCGCGGCGCTTTTCCGGGCCGAGCACGAGGGCGAGCAGCGCGTCGAACCGGGGCTGGCTGGTGCCGACCCAGGCGATGATGCGGTCGGCCTGCGCGCGGGAGTGCTCGCGGTCGATGAGGGTGCAAAGTTCGTGGTGCAGCGGGTTCACGGAGGCGGGGCGGGTTCGGGTGACGATTGGAGAACGGCTGGGTGGCGGGTGTTTCGGCTGGACGTGGTCCCCGGCCTGCGCCCGCTACTCCGGAGAGCCTTCACCCATCATACCTGTTCCGAACCAACCCTTGGAACACCTTCCTGGCAAGCCTGAGCTGCGGGGCGCTTTCCTCACGTCGCCCTCCACAAAGCCGGCTGCGGTCGCGTTGAACTGCTCCCTCGGGTGCCTCCATATTTATTTGTTAAAAACCGCCCATGGCCTTCCCAAGCCCAGACGAGGGGAGCCCCAGCAGCACATGGCAAGGCTTGTACCACAGCTCGTCCGCCCGCAGCAGGCCCGCCCGTTTCCTGCCAGCCACCCGCCCGTTGTGCGCAGCGGACCAGCCTGTCCTCAGCCGGGTACCCTCTTGTAGTTGGGGTACTACAAGCATGTACTTGGCAGGGTACCCTCTTGTAGATGGGGTACTACAAGCATGTAGTTGGCCGGGTACCATCTTGTAGTTGGGGTACTACAAGCATGTAGTTGGCCGGGTACCATCTTGTAGTTGGGGTACTACAAGCATGTAGTTGGCCAGGTACCCTCTTGTAGTTGGGGTACTACAAGCATGTAGTTGGCAGGGTACCACCTTGTAGTCGGGGTACTACAAGCATGTAGTTGGCAGGGTACCATCTTGTAGTTGGGGTACTACAAGCATGTAGTTGGCGTACTACAACCCCTCGGCGGGCTTGCCGGGGCGGCGTTTTCGGGGAAAACCAACGAGCCTGAGCCGTGAAACGGGCTCTTTCCTTGAAGTATTAGAAATGCAATACAAGCCTGCCGTTGAGTGCTGAATTTTTCATCTTCAAACGTAAACCGCTCATTTTTCGCTTGCCAGGACTCGATTCATCCCTATAAACCTGCCACCACCAAAATCCACCTCTCCCATGAAACCGTCCCGCAACCTCCCTCTCTCGTGGTTTGTTCGTTTTGATTTAGCTTCCGGCAGGCCGGGCGGAGGGCGTTTCCCCAGGGCATGGGCGGCGGTGGCGGGCGGGGTTTTGGCCGGTGTGCTGGGTGCGGGGGCGACCCGGGCGGAGCTTCCTTCTCCGCCGATTTTCGAGGGGTTCGAGGCTCCCGACTACGCCCCCGGCAATGTGAACGGCCAGCACGGCTGGTCGGTCGAGTCCGGGGTGGCAGAGGTCACGGCGGATGAGGCGCACTCGGGCAAGGGAAGCCTGAAACTTTTTGCCGCCAGCCCGTTTTCCCAAGCCCGGCTCCGGCTGGCCGCCGCCTCTCCGCCCCATGCGGTGTCCTTTGTCGACTGCTGGGTGCATCCTGTCGCGGTGGCGAAGGCGGACGACGCGGAAATGCTCGACATCGACGGCGCTCGGATCGCGGTTTTCCGCACGGAGGACCCGGCGGTGGCGGAGGTCTGGCTCTTTGACGCCTCGGCCGGCACCGCGGGCGAGTGGGTGCGCACGGCGGCAAAGCTGCCCGTCGCGGCGGAGGGCGGGCGCGCGGACAAGTGGATGCGCGTCACCCTGCGGGAGGATTTTCTCCGCCAGGCCTGGGACTGCTGGATCGACGGGCGCTGGGTCGCAGCGAACCTCGGATTTCACGAGCCCCACGTCTCCCACACGGAGAACTATGTCATCATGGGCGACGCGGCGAAGGACGTCTTCCTCGACGACCTCGCCATCGATGCGCGCAACCCCTTCGGCGTGGACTCGGACCTCGACGGCTTCCTCGACGCCGACGAGAAAAAGTGGGGCTGGAATGCTTACTT
The DNA here is from genome assembly GCA_031411255.1 of bacterium. Taxonomy (GTDB): domain Bacteria; phylum Verrucomicrobiota; class Verrucomicrobiia; order Verrucomicrobiales; family V1-33; genus JANOAS01. The sequence goes on along the minus strand of JANOAS010000320.1, from coordinate 439 downwards.
TGATGACCGCGATGCCGACGCCAACCGCGACGGCACGCCCAACCTGGAGGAGGCCGTCAGCCGCCTGGCGAAAACCGACACCGCCCCGGTGAGGGGCACCCAGGCCCCGCCCCCCCGCCGCGCCCTTTTTCTCCCGCCCCGGCGGCGTGGTGGAGGCCCCGGTCGAGCTGGGCATCGGCACAGACCAGCAGGGAAAACTGCGCGTCGTTTACACGCTGGATGGCAGCGATCCGCGGCTCGCGCTCTCGCATGCTGCGGTCTATGAAAAACCGCTCCAAATCACCACCTCCGGTGTCGTCCGGGCGGCCATTATCGACGAGGCCCAGCGCTCCAGCGCCGTCATCACCGCCGCCTTTGTTTTCCCGGCCCAGATCGCCACCCAGACCCGTCCCGCCGGTGCGCCGGAGACGGTGACGGATGGCAGCCAGGGCGGCGGCAG
>JANOAS010000319.1:0-2615 GCA_031411255.1 bacterium | reverse complement strand
GCGAAAAAATTGTACGTCCCCGGCGCCGCCCACAGCTCCGCGCTCGCCGCGCCGGTGTGCTCCATGTGGGTGAAGCGTACATTGTAGTCGCCCGGCGGCAGCGCCACCGGGGCAAAGGCCGTGCCGCCCAGCCCCATCATGGCGAATTCCCCGCTGCCCGGCGCCTGGTTGCCGTTGGTTTGCGTTGCGTCAAAGACCGCGTTGTAAATGACCAGCTCCGCCCCGTCGTCCGTCGCCCAGTAGAAGGTCCACTTGTTGTCTGCGCTCGCTCCCGCCGGGATGCGCAGGCACCCCGTGCTCGTGGTGAAAAAATGGTTGTCGTCCGCCGTCGTGTTCGTCAGAAACGCGGCGTCGTTTGCGCTCTGGTGGTTGGTCCCCCGGTTTTCCGCATCCGCCCAGTCGATCCAGCCGCGCTGGCCGTCTGCGCGCTGGCTGGTCGTTACCGCCTGCGCTCCGGCAGGGATGGCGCCGCCGGAGGGGTACTTCAGCGCGTAGCGCACATCGCCCAGGTTGGCCAGCGTTCCGCCGGCGCCGGCCGAGCCGTTCAGCCGCCACTCGCGCACGCCCCAGTTGCCCGGCGTGCCCCACGGCTCGCCCGCACCCCAGGCGCGCGCCTTCGTGTCCAGCCCGTTTCTCGGGTCGGCCCCGGCCGCCAGGTGCTGGATCTCCGCCGCCGTCAGGACGTGGGTGAACATGCAGACGTTGTCCAGTTTCACCCGGGCAAAGGACGATGCCACCCCGTCCACCACCTGCGCGACAAAGGCCACCGGGTCCGTGCTGTTCGTCACACTGGCCGCCGCAGCCAGCTTCACAGACTTCATGTGCACGCCGTTCAGGTAAACACTTTTGAACGTCCCGTCGAACGTGACCGTGCAGTGCGTCCAGCGGCTCGCCGCCTTTTCGCCCGAGGTGTCCCCGGCGTCAAAGTCGTCCCCGGCCCCGCGCGTGGTGAACCAGAAATTGTTCGTCGCCGCATTCCGCCGGATCTGCCACCCCTGCGCCGTGGCGATGGCCCCGCCCGTGTTCCCGCCCTTGGAAATAAAGGGCAGGCTCGAGGCCGCCCCGGAGTAGTTCGGCCAGCCCTTGAACCAGAATCCCACGGTGAACTTGTTCTTCATGTCCAGCCCCGCCGCGGCCCCGGTGCCCGTGATCTTCACAAAGTGGTCGCCACCCGTCAGGTCCAGGGATTTTCCGCCCGCCAGCTCCGGCGGCACGTCTGTCGAGTAGCGCTGGTCCGGCGTGCCTGCCGCTGCGGTCAGCGTGCCGTGGTAGCCTTTGCCTGAGGAGTCTAGCACCGTGCTCGTAGTGCCCGAGGCAGGGGCCGCATCCGTGTCGAAAAGCCAGAGCCCGGCCAGTTCAGCCCGCACCCCGCCGGCGAGGGCGAGGGACAGGCACAGCACGACGACCGCAGCAGCGCGGAGGGGGGATTTCATAGGGAAAGAGGGGATGGGGGATTAGTGAGGCAGCGTAATATAAAGTCAGTCCGCCAGAGCCCGCCACACACAGCTCTCCGGCAGCCGGCCACACTACGCGAAATCCGCCATTCCCGTCGAGCCCAAAAATTACCTTAAGAATTTCCCGCGTGGCGTCGCGGATCGGGCACGAGGAAGGCCAACCGCGAATCAACGCGAATAGAAGCGAATGAGGAGGGGGGGAATGGGTGGGGGCTATCGGTCTCACGCCGGGCGCGGCGACAACGCAGCTCGGCTTTCCAAGGCCGGCTTGCAGCACAATTCCGGGCCGGGGCGCACCCCGCAAAGTGGTCCGCACAGTCCTCTGTGCGGTTCGCGCCCCCAGCCACGCACTCCGGCCTGGGGCACGGAGAAGACCAACCGCGAATGGACGCGAATGGCCGCGAATGACGCGAATCGAGGAGGAGAATGGGCGGGGGCTGTCGTGCTGACATCGGGTACTGTGGCGACGCTGCTCCCAGTCTCCCGTCTCCTCTTCTCCCAGTCTCCTCCTCTCCCCGTCTCTTTTCCTCGCCTCACGCTGGCGACACGGTTACTTTGGCCACGTCTGTGTAGTCGCCCACGGCTTCGCCGTCCTGCCAGAAGCGCAGGCGGTACTCGCGGATCTCCGGGGCGGTGGGCACGAGCAGGGGGCGGCCGTCCAGCCAGGGGGATTTGGTGGCAATGATGAGCACCTCCCAGTCGCCGGTGCCGCGGCGGCTTTCCACCACCACGCCCATGTTGCCGTATTTCTTGAATGAGATGCGCACGCACTGGCAGGCGGTGCCGGTCACGGCGGCAACGGTGAAAACGGGCAGCGCGGAGGGCGGCGGCTGCTCCGGGCCCACGATGCGCAGGTCCAGGCCGATCGCCTCGGTGTAGCCGGGGGCGCGTTTGATGATGGCGATGAAGTCAAACAGGCGCGCCAGCGCGCCGGGCGGCACGGGCGTCACGCCGGCGGGCAGGGGCGGGGCGACGAAGCCGGGCAGGACAAACGGGGCCGTGCCCGTGCCGGTGTACAACCCGTCCAGCGCGGACGTGCAGGCCGGGGCAAAGGCGCGCGATTGGGCCAGCCACAGGCCGGCGCTGTAGCCGCTGAAGCGTGCATCATTCACGCGCGCCGCCAGGGTCAGGGCGACGATGCCCAGTTCTGTCTCGTAGGTG
>JANOAS010000318.1:0-15153 GCA_031411255.1 bacterium | reverse complement strand
AATGAAAGTCTCCGAACGAAAGGGGGACACGCTTCAGCCGGCACGGGTCGTCGATGAACCGATCTTTCGCTACAGCGACCCTCAACGTCAAATCATTGATGGCACAATGTGGGTCTGGACGATCGACGATTTGCCTGTGATGACCATGAAGCTGGAATGCTGCAGCCTGCCTGAACCCGAGCGACGCTGGTTGTTCAACGTGGGATCCACTTCGACAAAACTGATTGAAGTGAAGTGGCCGTTTGAGCATGTGTTCGAATCAAAGAAGCCAGGGCTGAAGTTCCAACCGCTGGAAGCCGGGCCGAAGCACGCCGAATCCAGATCGGGGAGACTCCTTCAATTGAAGCAGCTATCCCGAAAATTCAGCGCAACAATGTTGGGCGCAGCGGGACCAGACGACAAGTCGGAAATGCGACTATTGCCAACGCCACTTTTTCGATATTCGAGCAAAGCCGGCAACATCGCTGACGGCGCGTTGTTCGGCCTGAGCGCCACGGGAACGAATCCGGATGCGATTGTTGCCATTCAGTGGCGGGAAGAAGGAACCACCGGCCACTGGGAATTTGCCTGCATGGGAACCACCAATGGTGGCCTGCAAATTCGCCTCGATGATACCGAGGTCTGGTCACAGCCAATTCTGGTGGGCCAGGGACCAGAATTCGAGACTTGGGCGTGGTTCTTCTCGGGGCGCATCAAATAGCGAAACGCACTTACGTTCCAGCACCGAGTTGATCAACAAAAAAAAAACTTTTAAGGCCTACACTGCAATGATGAGTTTAAGAGTCAGTTTCGTGGTTGCCGTTTGCATGGCAACCATTGCACAGAGCGTTCCCGCGCAGGTCCTTGTCAAGACGCATTGGAATGCCGATGCGAATAATGACATCCTGAAGGTCGGCAAATTTGATGAACCCAGCGATCTCAAGGTTCCCGACGGATGGCAGGATGTGTCGGCGTTTGATTCCGGGAATGCCACTCTGGAACCTCGTGGTCGCGGGACGCTCAGCTTGAACGCAGAGACCGACGAAACGGTCGCCTTCATTGAGACACAAATTGATATTCCTGCCAGTGCGAAGTATCTGACTTTCATGGTGAATCTGCGGGGGCCGACGCTGAAGCGATCATCGCAACCTGATTCAGGTGCAGGCGTACGATTCACGCTGCTAAAAGGCGAAGTGGACGTGCAGCCTCCCGGCACCGCCACGCTGGCCCTGCCGCTGCAATTGGATGAATCCCGCGCCATCATCCTCAGCGGCGGCGGCAGCCTGACCCGCAGCGGCATCACCGAACTCGCGGATGCCGCCACCCTCACCCTGCGCAACAACGGCAGCGGAGAAATGAACATCACCGGGCGCATCCAGCCTCTGGCAGGTGCCACCGCAGACGCCGGCGTCATCATGGACGGCAGCGGCGCAGGCCTCGTGAAGTTCAACGTTCCCACCGGCAACACCTACACCGGCGAGACATGGGTGAAGCGCGGTGTGCTCGAGCTGACCGCCAATGTCGCCAACGGGGTGCCCGCAAATCTGCGCATCGGCGGCGCGGGTTTCAGCGCCAGCGTGGACAACCCCGCCGGCGCCACCAACGGGCGCATCAGCAATGGCGCAGACCTCATTCTGGAAGTCGGCGGCACCCACATTCTCACCGGAGCCTCTCCAGTAGAACGCATCACCCGGCTCATCATGCGCGGCGGCTCACTTGTGCAGCTCGCAGGCGGCCAGCTCATCGCCCTGGACCGCATTCATGCCGAGGGCGGCATCGCCTCCACCATCACCACACCGGTCTTCTTCGACCGCGATCCAGCCAACACGAACGACATCGACGTATTCGTTGTCGAAGCCGGCTCCAGTTTGACCCTGGCTGCCACCTCCGGATTTTCCAACGGGACGCCCAACCCCAGACTGCGCAAGGACGGCCCCGGCACCCTCATTCTCCAGACCGTGCTCAGTGCCCCGGAACTCGACTGCTGGGCAGGCACCGTGGTCCTCTCCGGGGCCGCCGGGCAAATCAGCGGCACCACCATTTTCAATGGCGGCACCGTCACGGGGAGCGGATTCCTTTCCGGAGCCTCGACCGGAGCCGCCGCGAATACACCCTCCGGCTCGCCCGGCGGTGGCACCCTCACTCCTTCCGGCCCCGGCGGCACCGGCACGGGCCTGCTCACCTGCGCTGGAAATCTCCTGCCCGTCACGGTTACGCACATCGCTTTCGAGATCGGCGGCACCACCGCCGCCACCCAGCACGACCAGCTCCAGGTGAATGGCACCGCGCTCGACCTGAACCGCTGCGTGCTCGACCTCAGCCTCGTCAACGGCTTCGTCCCCACCACTGGCCAAACGTTCACCCTCATCAACAAGATCAGCGGCGGCAGCCCCACCCCGCGCCCCTTCGCCGGCAAAGACGAAGGCGTCACCCTCACCGCTGCCGGACAGCTCTGGAAGCTCACCTACACCGGTGGCGATGGCAACGACGTCGTCCTCACCGCGCAGGGACCGGCGGCGACGCTGGATCTGCTTTCTTTTACCCTTGCCGAACCCGCAGGCGGCGCCTCCGGGCTGCAAATCACCAGCAGCGTGACCGGCCCGGCCAGCACACTCCTGAGCCTGCAGGCCTCCAGCGACCTTGGAAATCTGGACCCGTGGCTGACCATCGCCACGGCCACCACGAACGGGGCCGGAGCGGCCAGTTTCAACTTCACCGACTCCGCCGCCACCGGCCCGCGTCGATTCTACCGGATCATTGTGCCGTGACCATTTTCCCCGCCCGCGTCGGCTGGGTGATGAAGGGTGCCCGCAGGTAGAGCGGTTCCGGAGTTTTTGCCGACAGCTCCCGGATTTCCTCCGCCGTCAGCCGGGCCGCCAGCACCGCGAGGGCGGAGGCGGTGGGCGTCACGCAGGTCACGCCGGGAAAAGTCGGAACAGAGTCCAGCGTAAAAACCTGCCCGCCAAGCCGGGCAGGCAGCGCGGCGGAATCGACAAGCTCCGGTTCAGCCAGCAGCCGGCCGGCCACGACCTCGGCGAAAAAAGAAACGCCCCGCCTCGCGTCACCCACGATTTGATACCGCTCCGGCCCGCCGAAGGCCGTGAGCGAACTCACCCCCACCAGCGGCACCCCTTTTGCCAGAGAAACCCCGAGCCCCGTGGCCAGGCCGACGCGGATGCCGGAGTACGCCCCGGGCCCGGTGCCCACCACCACCAGCGCCCAGTCGCGCCCCGCCTCCAGTGCCTCCTGCACCCGGGCAAAAATCATCGAGTTGTGCGCCCGGTCCGACTCAAAGGCCGCCTCAAAAACAACTCCCCCCGCCCGCCAGACCGCTACACTGGCGCGTTCCGTGGAGGTCTCGATGGCGAGGATGTCCCCGGCGGTGCTCATGGCTGTGGCGGGCCGTCGCCCTCCTCCACCTCGCGCCCGGTCCCGGAGACGCTCAGCCGGAACCACCGCGTCCCGGCGGGCAGCAGTTCGGGAAATTTGTCCGCCCACTCCACCACGCACACCCCGTCCCGGTCCAGGTAGTCCTCCCAGCCCAGCGCCAGCGCCTCCTCCGCCCGGTCCAGCCGGTAGAGGTCAAAGTGGTAGACCGGCAGCCGTCCGCCCGTGTACTCGTGGACCAAGGTGAATGTCGGGCTGGTCACACTCCCCCGCCCGCCCAGCCCGGCGACGAGCCCCAGCGTGAGGTGCGTTTTCCCCGCGCCAAGGCCTCCCGTCAGGGCGACCACATCCCCGCCACGCAGAGAGGCGGCCAGTTCACGGCCAAAGGCATGGGTGGCGGCCTCGTCGGGCAGGTGCATCAGGGGCCGGCTGGCGGCGGAGATTGGTTAAAAGGGGATGTCGTCGCCCTCTTCACCGTAGCCGGGAGGCGGCTCCTCCAACGGGTAGTCGTTATTCCCGCCCGCTTGCGCCGGAGCAGCGCCCTGGGCCTCCACCTTCCACGCCTGCAGATCGGTGAAATACTTGCCTTGGTACTCGGAGCCGCGCAGGTCGAAGGCCACCTTCACCTTCTGACCCGGCTTGAACCGGTCGAGGAGGTCGCACTTCTCCTTCACGCACTGCAGCTTCACGTGCTGCGGCCACTTGTCGTTCTCGCCGTTGGTCAGCGTGACGACAAATTCGCGTTTCGTGAAGCCTTTGGCGAAAGTTTTCGTTTCAAAGACTTCCTTCAGGGTGCCTTCCAGTTCGTATGCCATGCGCTGCCTTTAGCTCGGGTTCGCCGCGGGATCAACCACCGGTTTTGCGGTTACTCCAAATCGCTGGCCAGCACAGACTGGCGCTCCCGCTGCGCGAGCAGGCGGGCCTGGGTCGTCACGGCGGTGGCGTCCTCGTTGAACCGGTAGCCGTGGCAGGACGGGCACGTCGAGGCGGTCACGACCACTATGGAGTCGCATCCCTCGCACACCTTGTAGCGCGTGGGGTTCTTGACGATTTTGTCCGCTTGGCGGGCGCGTTCGTGGAGTGAATCAGAGTCGTGAGACATCGGTCGCTCATCATCGCCGCAAACGCGCTCATTTCAAGCAATCTCTCAAGGATTTCCCGGCACTGCGGGCGGTTCAATCCCTGAAAACACCGGGTCTCCGGGCATTTTCCCTCCCTGAACCGGGAAACTCGGGATTGCCACCGGGGCAAAATCCGGTTTCATGGCCTCATGAACCCCATTTTTTGCACCCTAAGCCTCGCCCTCACCCTGGCCACCGCCGGAGCCGGCCCCATTCGCGCCCTTGTCTGGGACGAGCAGCAGCCGCGACAAAAAGAGGCGTACGAGAATTTCCTCGGCAACGAAATCGCATCAAGGCTGAAGAACAGGCCGGACCTCGTGGTGACCTCCGCCAACCAGGCGGAGCCCGAACAGGGACTGTCAAAGGCCGCTTTGGAAGCGACCGACGTCCTCGTGTGGTGGGGCCACGTGAAGCAGCGGGACATTTCCTGGGAAAAGGGCCAGGAAATCGTCGACCGGATCAAAGCCGGCAAGCTCTCCCTCCTGGCGCTGCACTCCGCGCACTGGTCCACGCCTTTCATCACCGCCATGAATGAGCGGGCGAAGGCCGACGCGCTCGCCACCCTCACCCCGGCGGAGCAGAAAACGGCGGAGGTCAAACTGCTCAAGCCGCTGGCTTACACGTCGCCGAAGCGTGACGCACCCCTCACCCCCTCCACCACCAAGACAGTCCGCCCTGACGGCACCGTCCTCCTGGAAATTCTCGGCCCGAACTGCTGCTTCCCCGCCTACCGGCCGGATGCCGCCCCCTCCCACGTCAAAGTCCTCCTGCCCAAGCACCCGCTGGCTGCTGGGCTGCCCGCCACCTTCGACATCCCGCAGACAGAAATGTACGAGGACCCCTTCCACGTCCCGCCAGCCGACGAGGTCGTTTTCGAGGAAAGTTGGGACAAGGGCGAAAAATTCCGCAGCGGCCTCGTCTGGAAGCTCGGCGCAGGCCGCATCGTCTACTACCGTCCCGGCCACGAGCAGTACCCGGTCTTTAAACAGGAAGAAAACATCAAAGTGATCGAAAACGCCGTCCGCTTCCTCGCCCCCGCACCGGCGCACTGACCAAAGCTCTCCGCCATCAGGCCCGCCACTAGGAGGTCATTTGGGTGGCATCTTCCCAAAAGACCTGTAGAATAGCGGTTGACGCGACCGCTGCTACGCCATGAAATTCCCTTTTCACTTCCTCTGCCTCCTGCTTGCCCCGGCCCTCGCCACCCAGGCGGAGGACGCAAAAACCAGCCGGCCCAACGTGCTTTTCATCGCCGTGGATGACCTGCGGCCCGAACTCGGCTGCTACGGAAACACGGTGGTGAAGTCGCCCAACATCGACCGCCTCGCGGCGCGGGGAATGGTCTTTAACCACGCCTACTGCCAGCAGGCCGTGTGCAGCCCGTCGCGCAGCTCGCTCATGACGGGCCGCCGGCCGGATGCGACACGGGTCTGGGACCTGGAGACACACTTCCGCACCGCCCTGCCGGACGTGGTGACGCTGCCCCAGCAGTTCAAGGCCCGGGGCTACCATTGCGCGGCTCTGAACAAAATCTACCACCACGGCTACGAGGACGGCCGCTCATGGAGCGAGCCCCACTGGTATCCCTCGGGCATCACCGTCGACACCGACCAGGCCGACTGGGCAAAGCGCACCACCCAGCGGTTCGGCACGGGTGTGCAGGAATACTCCAAGGCAGCCCAGCCTGCGGACAATGACAAGCCAAATGCCGGGAAGAAGGGCAAGGGACCAAAGGGCCCGGCGTTCGAAATGAGCCCGAAGGTTGATGACGAACTGCCCGATGGATTCACCGCCGCCGAGGCGACGAAACGCCTGCACGACCTGAAGGCAAAAGGTGGACCGTTTTTCCTGGCCGTCGGCTTCCTGAAGCCGCACCTGCCCTTCGTCGCGCCGAAAAAATACTGGGACCTCTACGACCCGGCGAAGATCCCCCTGCCCACCATAGACCACCTGCCGGACGGCGCTCCCGCATTTGCCGGCCACACGAATGGCGAGCTGCACTCCTACTCAAACGTCCCGCAGGGAAACCCCATCCCGCCTGATTTCGCGAAGCAGCTGCGTCACGGCTATTACGCCTGCATCAGCTACCTGGACGCCCAGGTGGGCCGCCTGCTGGATGCGCTGGACAGGGAGGGCCTCGCCCAAAACACCGTCATCGTCCTCTGGGGCGACCACGGCTGGCAGCTGGGCGACCACGGGCTCTGGCACAAGCACACAAACTACGAGATCGCCACACGGGCTCCGCTCATCATGAGCGTGCCCGGCCAGAAAACCGCCGGCCGCAAATGCGAGGCGCCTGTCGAGTTTCTGGACATCTCCCCCACCCTGGCCCAGGTCTGCGGCGTGCCCGCCCCGGCAGGGCTGGACGGCCGCAGCCTGGCGCCGTATTTGGAAAATCCTGAGGCCGCCATGGAGAAGGTCGCCATCAGCCAGTACCCGCGCGGCGGGGGCGAGCTGGACCGCTACATCGGCGGCGATGGCAGGAAAAACGTGATGGGCTACAGCATCCGCGACGAGCGCTGGCGGCTCGTCCTCTGGCGCAACCGCACCAGCGGTGAAGTCGTGGCACGCGAACTCTACGACGAGAAAAACGACCCCGCTGAAACCGTGAGCCTGCACGACAAGCCGGAGAACAAGGAGACAGTCGAAAGGCTGTCCAAACACCTGCCGCCCCTGCCGCCCCTGCCGCCGGAGGCGAAAACCCCAGCAAAACCAGCTCCTGCGCCGTCCGGCAAGGATCGCGAGGGCCTCTTCACCGGGCGCGACACAGACTACGATGCGAAGCTGAGTCGCGAAGAATTCCTCGCCAAACAAAAAGACCCGGAGGCGGCCAAACCCCGCTTCGACCTCTGGGACGTCAACAAGGACGGCTTCCTCTCCCGCGAGGAATTCGTCACCATGGGAGCCGCCAAAAAATGAAATTCCGCCCGCTGTTTTTACCCCTCCTCTGCCTCGCCTCGCTTCCCGCCCTGGGGGCTGGGACGCTGCCCGAAAAGATCGAGTACAACCGGGACATCCGGCCGATCCTTTCCGACAACTGCTTTCACTGCCACGGGCCGGATGCGAACCACCGCAAGGCAAAGCTGCGGCTGGACGTGCGGGCGGATGCGCTGGAGAAAAAGGCCTTCGTGCCCGGAAAATCCGGCGAGAGCGAACTGGTGAAACGGCTCCACCTGACCGACCCGGAGGAGATGATGCCACCGCCGGACTCAAACAAGAAACTCAGCACGCACCAGCAGGAACTGCTCAAGCGCTGGGTGGACCAGGGCGCGGAATACCAGCAGCACTGGTCGTATGAAAAACCGGTCAAGGCCGCCGTGCCCGCCGGGCAAAACGCGGTCGATTTCCTCGTGCGGCAGCGCCTGGACCAGCTGGGGCTGAAGCCTTCGTCCGGGGCGGACCGCCGCACGCTCATCCGGCGCCTTTCCTTCGACCTGCTCGGCCTGCCGCCCTCGGCGGAGGAGGTCGCCGCCTTCGCTGCGGACGCGGCCCCGGATGCTCTGGAAAAACTCATCGACCGTCTCCTGGCCAGCCCGCACTACGGCGAGCGCATGGCCATCGGCTGGCTGGACGTGGTGCGCTACGCAGACACCATCGGCTACCACAGTGACAACCCGCGCAACGTCTTTCCCTACCGGGACTACGTCATCCGCAGCTTCAATGACAACAAGCGCTTCGACCGCTTCACCATCGAGCAGGTGGCGGGCGACCTGCTGCCGGATGCCAGCCTGGAGACGCGCGTCGGCTCCACTTTCAACAAGCTTATCCTCTCCACCGAGGAGGGCGGCGCCCAGCCGAAGGACTACGAGGCCCGCATGCTCACCGACCGCGTGCGCGCCGTGGGCGCCGCATGGCTGGGACAGACCACAGGCTGCTGCCAGTGCCATGACCACAAGTTTGACCCGCTCACCCAGCGTGATTTTTACTCGCTCGGTGCCTTCTTTGCCGATGTGCAGGAACCGGTCATCGGACGGCGCGAGGACGGAATGCTCGTGCCCTCGGAGAAGGAGACGGCCGAGGTTTCCCGCCTCCAGGCTGAAGCCGACCGGCTTCAAAAGGAACTCGACGGCCCGCACCCGGAGCTGGCAGACGCCTTTGCCAGCTGGCAAAAGGGAACGCTCACTGCGATGGAACCGGACCCGCGCTGGAGCGTGCTCACACCAGCCACCGCGACCTCGAAGCAGGGGGCCACGCTCACCATTCAGAAGGACGGCTCCGTGCTTGCCAGTGGGAAGAGCCCAGAGGCGGACACCACCACTGTTGAAATCCGCGACCCGTTTGCGAAGGCCGCGGCCCTGCGCCTGGAGGTCCTGCCCGATCCCTCACTTCCCGCGCAGGGGCCGGGTCGCGCGGGCAATGGAAACTTCGTCGTCACCGAGGTGGTCGCCTCGGTGAAGCGTGCCGGCGGGCAGACAGACCCGGTCAAATTCAAACGGGCCAGTGCCAGCATCGAGCAGGCCTACGCCGGTGAGGCGAATCCCTACAAGCTCTGGAGCGCCGCCTCTGCCATCGACGGCGACGCCAAGGGGGCGGGCTGGGGCTGGGCCGTGCTTCCGGAAATCGGAAAACCGCAGCAGCTTTCCCTGCGGCTCCAGGATCCCCTCACCCTGGCGGCGGGCGACACGCTGGTGGTCGAAATCCTGCAGAACCACCAGACGCAGCACACGCTTGGTCATTTCCGCCTCGCCGTCACCACGGACAGCGAGGCCATGAAGTCCCCCCCGCCGTCACTGCCGCCGGCCGACATCACCACCGCGCTTCAGAAATCCCCCGACCAGCGCAGCGCTGCGGAAACCGGCAAGCTCTTCGCCCATTTTAAAGCCCTGGCCCCCGGCCTTTCGGACCTGCGCAAGCAGACTGAGGCCGCGAAAAAAGCGAAGACCGACTACGAGCAGAGCCTCCCCCGCTGCCTCGTCACGGTGAGCACGGCGAACAAGCGCACCGTGCGCATCCTGCCGCGGGGAAACTGGATGGACGAAAGCGGCGAGGTAGTGAAGGCCGCCCTGCCCCATTACCTGCCGCAGCCAAAGATCGAAGGCCGCGAGCCCACCCGCCTCGACCTCGCGCAGTGGCTCGTCTCCCGCGAAAATCCGCTCACCGCCCGCACCGTCATGAACCGGATGTGGAAGCAGTTCTTCGGCACCGGGCTGAGCCGCGTGCTGGACGACCTCGGCGCCCAGGGCGAGACCCCGGCCAATGCCGCACTGCTCGACTGGCTGGCCTGCGAGTTCATGGACAGCGGCTGGGATGTGAAGCACATGGTCCGCGTCATCGTCACCAGCGCCGCCTACCGCCAGTCATCCACCGCCACGCCCGCACTCGCCGCCACCGACCCCTACAACCGCGAAATCGCCCGCCAGAGCGCCTTCCGGCTCGAAGCCGAACTCGTTCGCGACAACGCCCTCTCCATTTCCGGCCTGCTCACGGCCAGGATCGGCGGCCCGAGCGCCAAGCCCTACCAGCCCGAACGCTACTGGGACAACCTAAATTTCCCCCAGCGCGAGTACCCGAACGACACCGGCGAGAACCAGTACCGCCGCGGCCTCTACACCTGGTGGCAGCGCAGTTTCCTCCACCCCAGCCTGCTCGCCTTCGACGCCCCCAGTCGCGAGGAGTGCACCGCCGAGCGCAACCGGTCCAACATCCCGCAGCAGGCCCTCGTCCTGCTCAATGACCCTACCTATGTCGAGGCCGCCCGCGTCTTCGCCGCCCGCATCCTGGCGGAATGCAAAGGCGACGCCCCAGCCCGCCTCGCCTGGGCCTGGCAGCGCGCCCTCCAGAGAAATCCCGGAGTCGCCGAGCTGAAAACCATGACCGCCCTCCTCGACCAGCACCTGGCCGCCTACCGCGCAGACCCCGCCGCAGCAGCCGCCCTCCTGAAAGCCGGCCAGGCCCCGCCCGCCGCCGGCCTCGACCCCGCCGAACTCGCCGCCTGGACCCACCTCGCCCGCGTCATCCTGAACCTGCACGAGACCATCACCCGCTCATGATTTCGCGCCGCAGGCCCAGCTCAATTCACCGCCAGGCCTTCGAGTGTCGCGAGCCTTCGCGCCTTCACGTCAAAGCTCCAGAAGGTGTCGCATCCGAGGAGCAGGGCTTGGGAAACATGCATGATGTCGTACGTGCGGAAGCCCTCCTTGGCGGTGTGCCGGTGGGCAAGGTCACTGAATTGACGCTCCACCATCCTTTCGTTAAGGATCACCTCCTTCCAGTATCGACCCTTCGCAAGCTGGTCAAAAAACATGCTTTCGGCTACCAGTGCCTGATCACGAGAGATCCTGACGCCGGGGACTCCCATTTTGGTGGAAAAGACGGCACGCTGCAGCGCGTTGACCACCTCCAAGCGTCCAATCAGCGGAAGCGGATACGGGGCCACCGCATTGTGTATCGCCGAAGCGTGAAGCTTTCTCGCTTCCTCCGAGTTCGGGCCCTGACAAAAAAGGCCCATGAAGAAATTGGTGTCTGCGTAGGGTTTCATTCTTCGCCCGCTATAACCTTGCTGAACGCGTCCCAACCTTCCTGCGTGAAGCCCGTGCTGCCGGCAGCGTTCATCTCGTCGTGGAACCTCTGCAGCCGGGTGAGAAAATCTTCCCCTACCTCGGGCTCAATGGTCGCCACAGCCTCCGGCTCCAGTGAATACCTCTCCCCCGTCCGGCTCTGGATGTGCACGCGTCCGAGCGTTCGCGCCGCCGTCAGCACAACTTGCGGCTGGCGGTTCATGTCGCGGACGGTGAACGTATCGCGCACCGGTTCTGCGGCCGGGCGCTTTGCGGATTTTTTGGCTGCGGTCTTTGGCTTCACGTCAGCCATTATGACTGACATCACCCGCCCCGGCAAATTTCAATTCATCCCCGCACACTCATGAACCCGCTCACTTCCCTCACCCGCCGCGCCTTTCTGGGCCGCACCTCCCAGGGCCTCGGGGCCGTGGCCCTGGCCTCCCTGCTGGGGCAGACCTCCGGTCGCGCTGCCTCCACCGGAGTGCTCAGCCCGCCACCACTCCCGCAAAAGGCGAAGCGCGTCATCTGGCTCTCCATGGCCGGTGGACCATCGCACCTGGAGACCTTCGATCCCAAGCCAAAGCTCGCCGAAATGAACGGCCAGCCCATGCCCGAGAGCCTGACCAAGGGCCAGCAGCTCGCCCAGCTCCAGGGGCAAAAGCTTCTCTGCTTCGGGCCGCAGCACCCGTTTGCGAAATTCGGAAAGAGCCAGACCGAAATCTGCGCCCTCTTTCCGCAGATCGGCTCCGTCATTGACGAGATCTGCCTCATCCGCTCCATGACCACGGACGCCATCAATCACGACCCGGCCCACATGTTCATGAACACCGGCTCCCAGATCGCAGGGCGGCCCAGCATGGGCGCGTGGGTCACCTACGGACTCGGCAGCGAGGCGCGCGACCTTCCCGGCTTCGTGGTCCTCACCTCACTCGGCCAGGGCGGGCAAAATCAACCCATCGCCGCCCGGCAGTGGAGCAGCGGATTTCTCCCCAGCCGCCACCAGGGCGTGCAGCTCCGCGCCAAGGGCGACCCCGTCCTCTACCTCACGAACCCCGCCGGCGTCACCCGCGACCGGCAGGGAGCGGACGTAGACGCCATCAATGCCCTCAACCGCCAGCAGGACGCCCTGACCCATGATCCCGAGGTGGCCACCCGCATCGCCCAGTACGAGATGGCCTTCAAGATGCAAGCCAGCGTGCCCGAGCTGATGGACGTCCGGGGCGAGGACAAGCGCACGCTGGAACTCTACGGCTGCCAGCCCGGCGACGGCTCGTTTGCCTCGAACTGCCTGCTCGCCCGCCGCTTGGCGGAAAGGGGTGTGCGCTTCATCCAGCTTTACCACAAGGACTGGGACCACCACGGCGGCGTGAAGGAGGGCATCGCCCAGAAGGCCGGGGAAATCGACCGCGCCTGCATGGCCCTCATCACCGATCTCAAGCAGCGCGGCATGCTGGACGACACCCTCATCGTCTGGGCTGGCGAATTCGGCCGCACCCCCATGTCCCAGGGCGGCAGCGGGCGCGACCACCACAATAAAGCCATGTCCGTCTGGCTCGCCGGTGCCGGCATCCGCGGCGGCCTCGTCCATGGCTCCACCGACGATCTCGGCTACGCCGCCGTGGACAAGGTGACCACCGTCCACGACCTCCACGCCACCATGCTCCACCAGCTCGGCATCCAGCACGATGCCTTCAGCGTGAAATTTCAGGGCCTCGACGCACGCCTCAGCGGCGTGGAGGGGGCAAACGTCATTAAGGACATCCTCGCGTAGCCGGTCGGCTGCCGCGCCCCTTTCGTCGCCCGCCCGGCCCGGCAGCCGCCCGACAAAAAAAACGCTCCGCTGGTGAAAAAGGGGGCTCCTCGGGGAAAGACAGGACCCTCTGGCGGGGCGGTTTTCCCGGCCACCGCGTCCCGCCGACTGGTCCCGCCGCCGCCCGTAGCCCCTCTCTGAACGAACCAGCCGGCCCCCGCGGGGGATGTTCCGGTCACCTCAGATTCGCGGCTGAGAGCATTCATAAAACCCCGGCCCGGCCGGGATCGCGGACCGGCTGCCGGCCCGCGTAGTATGACAACGCGCGAGCGCCGCTGTTCATTTCAAAAAAATCGCCCGCATCGAAAAAAATGTGACTCCGCCGCGTCAGCCGTCTTCCTTTTGACCGCGCGGTGGCCCTGGCGGCGTGGGCCGTCGGAAAAGCCGGCGGGCAGGCGCCGGGCCAGCGGGGGGAGCCAGCCATGGCTCGACATTCCGATGTCGAGTGCGCGCCCCCAGTTCCGCTGAACCGGGAGTGTGCCCCGCAGCGTGACACGGACATTCCTGTCTGTGTCCCATGACGCCGGAGGCGCTGGTTTCCCCGTGTCACGCGTGGCTCGCTGGGTGCGGGGCACGCGGTGGGGCGCGCGGCTCGGGGCGTCGGAGGAAAAGTGGCTCCTTCGTCGCTCGGGGGACACAGACAGAAATGTCCGTGTCACGTTGGGGCGGCGCGAGCCGGGGGCTCGCGGCTCGGGGGCCAAGGGGCGCAGACGCTGCGCAGCCGGCCACGCCCGCAGTGAGATCGCGGCACTGGGCTCTCCCCTGCGGGGACTTAATCAGAAAAAGAAACCTTTACACCCCCGCATGATTCCGGCACGCTCCTTTCATTCCCTCTTTTTCTGGTCCTCTGGCCACGGATCTCCAATTTTGGGTTTTGCGCGTTCAGCAGTTCACCTCAACCGGCCGTCAACAGCATGATAAAACTCCTCCGCGCTTGCACCGTGGCTGCGCTTTGCAGCCTCACCCTCCTCACGGCCGCACTGCACGCGCAGGTGCCGCAGATCATCAATTACCAGGGCCGCGTCGCCGTGGGCACCACGAACTTCGACGGCTCCGGCTCGTTCAAGTTCGCCCTCGTCAATGCCACCGGCACCGCGACCTACTGGAGCAATGACGGCACCAGCACCGCCGGCAGCCAGCCCACGGCGGCGGTCACGCTGACCGTCACGAAGGGGCTCTACTCCGTGCTGCTCGGCGATGCGACGCTGGCGAACATGACGATCGTGCCCGCCACGGTCTTCACGAATGCCGACGTGCGCCTGCGCGTGTGGTTCAACGACGGCACCAACGGCTCCCAGCTCCTCACGCCCGACCAGCGGATCGCCGCCGTTGGCTACGCGATGGTGGCGGGCGGCGTGCCGGATGGCAGCATCACCTCCGCAAAAATCGCCGCCGGCGCGGTCACCAATACCCAACTCGCCGCGGGCGCCGTGCAGGCGGCCAACATCGCGCCCGGTTCCGTCACCAGCGCCCAGCTCGCCGCTGGCGCGGTCGGCTCCAATCAACTTGCCGCGGGCGCGGCGGCGGCCAATCTCAACGCCCTGGGCCAAAGCGCCGTGCCCAGTGGCGGCATGGTGCTCTCCAGCAATTACAATGACGGCAATCTCAGCAACGCTGGCTATGTGAAAATCGGCAAAGTGGACTTGGGCGACACTTGGGAACAACGCGCCAGCGGCTCACCGCCCGCCGCGCCGCGCTACCAACACACGGCGGTGTGGACGGGCAGCGAGATGATCGTCTGGGGTGGACACGACGGCGTCAGTGGCTCTTTGAACGATGGGGGACGCTACAATCCCGCGGCCAACACTTGGACGGCGGTGGCGAGCACCGGCGCGCCCGCGGGGCGCCTCTCCCACACGGCGGTGTGGACGGGTAGCGAGATGATCGTCTGGAGCGGATGGAACATCGGCAGCTTTTTCAACGATGGGGGACGCTACAATCCCACGGCCAACAGTTGGACGGCGGTGACGAGCACGGGCGCGCCCACCGCGCGCAACTCTCACACGGCGGTGTGGACGGGCAGCGAGATGATCGTCTGGGGCGGATACGGCGGTGCGGGCGTTTTGAACGATGGGGGACGCTACAATCCCACGGCCAACACTTGGACGGCGGTGACGCCCACCGGCGCTCCCTCCGCGCGCTCCTCTCACACGGCGGTGTGGACGGGCAGCGAGATGATCGTCTGGGGTGGAGGCAATGAGAGCAGCCGTTTTGACGATGGGGGACGCTACAATCCCACGGCCAACAGTTGGACGGCGGTGACGACCCCCGGCGCGCCCGCCGCGCGCTCCTCTCACACGGCGGTGTGGACGGGCAGCGAGATGATCGTCTGGGGTGGAGGCAATGAGAGCAGCCG
>JANOAS010000317.1:0-9588 GCA_031411255.1 bacterium | reverse complement strand
GGACCGGCTGGGCGCTGTCATCCACAACATTGACAGCACCCTCGTCGCCGAGCGGCCAAAAATTCTGCCCCACGTCCCGCTCATGCGCGAACGCGTCGCGGCAGCCCTCGGGCTGAAACCCGGACGGGTCGGCATCAAGGCCACAACCAACGAAAAACTCGGCTTTCCCGGCCGCGAAGAAGGCATGTGCGCCATGGCCACCGCCTGCCTCGACATGCCGGACGCTGATTGAGTTTGCAGCGGGCGCACACGGCGAGGCTTTCGGCGGGTGCAGCCAGCCAATCGACTTGCACCATTGGTAATACCGCATACGGTGTGCACAATGCGGACCGTGATTGACACCAACGTGCTCGTATCCGGGCTTCGTTCCAACAAAGGAGCGTCGTTCCGGGTTCTTCGCGGGATTCAGACGGGCGCTGTGAAGCCGGTGGTTTCCGTGGCCCTGTTTTTGGAATACCAAGACGTGCTGCCACGGCCTGGTCTGCTCCCGGCCCACATGTCTCCCGCAGCGATCATTGCGTTCCTTGATGCCTTCCTGTTGAAATCGGAGCACCAGGACATCTATTTCAAATGGCGCCCCTGGCTTCCAGATCCGAAGGATGAATGTGTGCTCGACGCAGTGGTGGCGGCGGGCTGCATTCCCATCGTCACCAATAATTTGAGGGATTTTCGTCCCGCTCCCAAGCTCGGAATCCGCGTCATGACTCCGTGGGAGCTTGTCACCGAGTTAAACCTTGCATAACCAAACCAAACCACGCCATGTCCACCTTCAGCATTCGTCTGCCAGATTCCCTGCACCGCGCCGTTCGCGAACTCGCCGAAAGCGACCATGTCTCCATCAACCAGTTCATCGCCCATGTGTTGACGGAGAAAGTCTCCTCCTTGCGCACCGTGGACTACCTGCGCCAGCGGGCCTCACAGGCTAAAATGGATGACTTCGACCGTCTGCTTGCGATGGTTCCGGACAGCGAGCCGGACGAGTCCGACCGCATTCCCGGTGGTAAATGAGGAACGGCAGAGTCTGGCAGGCGGCGCGGGGTCACTTGTCCCACATGCGCTTGCCTGCGGGTTTGTCGGCGGGCGGCGCCTCGGGGGTGGCGGCTGGGGTTTCTGCTTCGGCGGCGGGTTTGTCCCAGGCTCGGGTGTGTTTGGCGGGCTCGGGGGCTGGGGCGGGCTCTTCGGCTGCGGGTTCTGGAGTTTCCGCAGTGGCTGCTGGAGTGCTGTCCCAGGCGCGCTTTTTGCCTGAGGGAGCGGGGGCCGGGGCCGACGGGGCGGCGAGGGCGGGGGCTTTCGCACCGCCGAGCATTTTCGCCAGGATGAAGCCGACCACGACGCCAGCCAGGCCACAGATGAAGGCGGCACCGAGGACGAAGCTCCAGCCGGGGCCGCCGCCGCCTTCGGGATTAAGCATGTTGTTGGCCGGGTCCATGACGGCCTGGTGGCGCGCGAGTTTCCACACGCCTCCGTCTTGTTTCGCCACGGCGGTCCAGTAGGTGGTAAAGCTGCTGCTCTTTCCGCCCTGGGCGGTGGCGTGGTTTTCGGTGTGGCCGGAGATGCCGGCCACGCCGTTGCCGTCGAAAACCTCGTCCACGCTCACGTCGATGCGGTCGTACTTCGTCCCGCGCCCCACCATGCTGCGGAGGGCGTTTTCGCCCTTGGACAGCTCTCCGTAGTTCTTCATCATCTGCCCGCTGGGCACGACGGCGGAGAAGTCATCGGTCAGGCTCTTGCGAATGCCGGATTTCGAGACTTCGCCGCTGCGGATGGCTTCCTCGTAGGCGGTGACGAGTTTTTTCAGCGCAGCAGTGTCCGCCTCCGCCGCAGCCCGGCGGGCGGGTGCGGCGAGGACGAGAGTGGCGAGAAGCAGGGAGCGGAGGAGCGTTTTCATGAGAGTGGGGGAGGAGAGGGAGGCTAGGCGGAGTGGCGGCCGGGGAAGGTGAGTTCGGCGATACCTGATTTGTCCAGTCCGCCGAGCCCGGCGGCGGTCATGCGGTCGTATTGCGCGGCGGTGGCGGCGGCGAGGGGGAGGTTCAGGCCTTTCGCGGTGGCGAGGTCGAGGGCGATGTGGCTGTCCTTCGCGGCGTGCTCGGCGGAAAACCAGCAGTCGTGCTCGCGGGCCTGCATGTCGCCGCCGTCGGTTTCCAGGACGCGGCTGTTCGCGCCGGTCTGGGAAAAGACCTCGCGGATCATGTCGAGGTCCAGCCCGAGGGCGGAGGCGAGCCCGAGCCCCTCGGCCAGGCCGGCGGTGTTGATGTTCATCACCATGTTCACGAGCGCCTTCACCTCCGCAGCGCGGCCGGTGGCTCCGCAGAAGCGCAGGTTCACGCTCATGAGCTTGAGCAGCGGCTCGACACGGGCGAAGGAGGCGTCGCTCCCGCCGCACATGAGGTAGAGTTTTCCCTCCCGCGCCTGGGAAATGGAGGAGGCCATGCAGGCCTCGACGGTGAAGGCTCCGGCGGCGGTGGCGGCGGCCTCGACGTCCTGGTGGACGCCTGGGCTGAGGGTGGCGCAGTTCACAAAGGTGCGCCCGGCGGCCCCGCTGAGCAGGCTGTCGCCCGTGGCGGCGAAGATGGAGCGCATGGCGGCATCATTCGTGACCACCGTGAAAATGATGTCCGCATTGGCCGTGACGTCGGCCAGCTGGCGGCACGAGACGGCGCCCAGCTCCGCAGCCAGGCTGTCGGCGGCGGCGGTGTTCAGGTCATAGACGGCGGTGACGGCGCAGCCGCAGTCCTTCAGGCGGCGGGCCATGTTGGCTCCCATGCGGCCGACTCCGACAAAGGCGATTCTTTCGTTGCTCATGATGATGGTCAGTTTTTCAGGTGTGGTAGGGTTTGAACTCCGGATAGCACGGGTTGTGCCCCTTCTCCAGGCCCGCTGTTGTGAGCGGGCCGTGTCCGGGGCAGATGACGGTGTCGTCCGGGAGGGTGAAAATGGATTCGCGGTTCGTGCGCAGGGCGTCCTCCCAGGAGACCTTGCCCCCGCCCATGCTGCCGGCAAAGAGGGCGTCCCCCACGATGGCGAGTGGACGCTCCAGCCCCTGGATGACGTATGTCAGTCCGGCCACCGCATGGCCGCAGGTGAGCCGGGCGGAGAGATGCAGGCTGCCGATTTTCGCCGTGAAGCCCTCCTCAATGAGGCGGGCTCCGGCCACCGGCTCCAGCCGGTGGGTGACCACCTCCAGCTTAGAGAAGGCGGACAGTGCGGCGATGTGGTCCGGGTGGGTGTGGGTGATGTAAACGGTCTTCGGCTTCAGCCCGCGGTGGACGATCTCGGCGATGAGCGGTGAGGCATCCGCCCCGGTGTCAAAAATGGCGGCTTCTCCGGTGGCGGGGTCCCAGACGAGGTAGGCGTTCACCAGCATGTCGTGCCAGCTGGTGGTGGCCCGGTGCAGCCCGTCGGGCGCGGCCACGGAGGGGGCGTACTGCTTTTTCCCCAGAGCCACGAGGGCGTCTGCATGCAGCCCGAGGGCGGGAGCGAGCCGGCGCACGGCGAACTCATCGAAGTCCCCGCGCCGCAGCGCCACCACGGCGGTGGTGGGCAGTCCCGCGCGGGCGGCGGCCTCGGAATCAGCCAGCTTCAGCCCGCGCAGGGCCTTGTTGATCACGTCGTCAAAGTTGTCCTCGAGAGCCAGGGGCATGGGGGGAACTACCGCTTCAAGTCGACCCAGTGCAAGTCCTCACCATGAATCTTCGACTGCGGAGCCAGGCGCCCCGTGAGGGTGAAGAGCCCGCGCTCGCGCTCCGCCGGTGTGGAGTCCCGGTCATTTCCGTAGATGACGAGGTGGCCGCCGAAGTTCACATATGCCAGGTAGGAGTGGTCAAACAGGCTCCCTTTTTTCCCGCCGTCTCCAGCCGGCTGAAGGACGGGGTCGCGGTCGCCGTCGCCATCCACATCCTTCCACTTCAGGGTGCCGGCTTTGGCGGGGTCAATATTCAGGTGCAGGCGGGCCCAGCGGTGGTCGGTGGAGACGCTCACGCCCATGCGGCGCAGCCAGGCGGGGTTGAGTTCATCCAGCGGGCAGGAAATGGGGGATTCTCCAGGCTTGTTAAACCAGAGGGTCAGGCGCTCGTGCCCGCCCAGCCAGCGGGCCCGTGAGCGCGAGGCGACGAGGGAGACCTGCACCGCGCCATCGGTGAACGTGCGCTCTCCGGTCTTCCGGGTCTGGAAGACACCGCAGCTGGTCAGCAGCAGGGGGATGATAAGCAGGGCGGCCGTTTTCATGAGGGTCGCAGAGTTAACACCCCAGGCAGCCCCCGCGCCACCGGTTTTCCTCTGAAACAATCAACCGGCTCCGGATTTACTTTCCGGCATTGCTGGCGGAAATCGCGTCCTGGATTTTCGCCCAGCCGTTGGGGGAAATGAGCTTCGCATCGGCGAAGCGGCGGGCGACGGCTTCCTGACCCACATTCCACTCATCACCCTGCAGGCTCCACAGGGGGGCGGGGACAATGACGAAGTTGGCGGGATGGTTTTTCACCTCGATGGAGAGGATGGGCGAGAGGCGGAAGCCGACCCGGGCCTGCTGGCCGGCGAAGGTGCCCCTCATGATGGTCGGGGGCAGACCGTCAGCCATGGTGGCGAGGTTGGCGGGGTTTTCAAAGATGCCCATTCTCTCGCAGGTGTTGTAGGCCTCTTGAAAGCTGGTGTCAGTGAGCCCGCGGATGACGGCGGGCATTTCGATGCGGTCGAGGGCCTTGTGGATGAGGTCGTCCGGGCCGCCGGTGGTCACCTCGTCCAGCCCCTTGGTTTTCAGGGGCAGGGCATGCTCCTTTACGTAGGCCAGGCTGCGCAGGAAATCCTTCTGCACCGGCTCCACCGGCGCTGCGGGGGGCGACGGGCGGACGTTCATCAGCTCTGAAAGTCCGACGATGGCAGTCTCCTCGCGCGCTTTTTCGTTTTTCTGGAGGAGCCAGAAACCGAGGGCGACGGCGATGAGCAGGGCGAAAACGGCTTTGTAAAATGTTCCCATAACGGCAGTGGGCGTGACTCAACCCCGCAGGTCAGGCACTGGCAAGCAGGAAATTGCGCAAATTGCAGCCGCGGGTAGGAGTCGGCGGTCAGGCCAGAATGCCCTGGACGACCGAGGCCTCGGCCACGCCGGTGAGTTTGTAGTCGAGTCCGGCATAGCGGTAGGTGAAGCGGGTGTTGTCGAAACCCAGGAGGTGCAGGATGGTGGCGTGGAGGTCGTGGGGATGGACGGGATTTTCCACCGCGCCAAAGCCGAACTCGTCCGTCGCGCCGTAGACGGTGCCGCCCTTCACGCCGCCGCCGGCCAGCCACGTGGTGAAGCCGTAGTGGTTGTGGTCGCGCCCGTTCACCTTGCCTGCGTTCGAGCCTGGGGTGGGCAGTTCCACGGTCGGGGTGCGGCCAAATTCACCTCCCCAGATGACCAGGGTGTCGTCCAGCATTCCGCGCTGCTTCAGATCGGTCAGCAGACCGGCGATGGCCTGGTCGCAGTCCTTCGCCAGGTTCCGGTGGCCGGTCTCGATGTCATCATGGTTGTCCCACGGCTGCCCGGCTCCGGTCCAGACCTGGACGAAGCGCACGCCGCGCTCCACCAGACGCCGTGCGATGAGCATCTGCCGCGCCTGGGTCCCCTCACCGTAGAGCTTCCGCACGGACTCGGGCTCGCGCATGATGTCAAAGGCGTCCGTCGCCTCCATTTGCATGCGGTAGGCCAGCTCGAAGGACTGCACGCGCGCCTCCAGCTGGCTGTCGTGCTGGCGTTTTTCCAAGTGGCGGCGGTTCATGTCCTGGAGCAGGTCCAGCTGCCGCCGCTGCGCCCGCAGGCTCAGGTTCTTGTTCGTGACGTTTTCGATGAGCTTCTCCACCTCCTTGTGCTGGGTGTCGATGTACGTCCCCTGGAAGACGCCCGGCAGGAAGGCGGACTGCCAGTTTTGCGACTCCTGGATCGGGTAGCCGCCGGGGCACATGGCGATGAAGCCGGGGAGGTTCTGGTTGTCCGTGCCAAGCCCGTAGGTGACCCACGACCCCACGCTGGGCCGCACGAGGCGGGACTCTCCGCAGTTCATCATGAGCAGGGAGGGCTCGTGGTTTGGCACGTCGGCGTGCATGGAGCGGATGACGCAGATGTCGTCGATGCACTTGCCCACGTTGGGAAAAAGGTCGCTCACCTCGATGCCGCTCTGGCCGTACTTCTGGAACTTGAACGGCGAGCGGAAGGCCCCGCCGGTCGGGCGCTCCGTGCCCTTGTGGCTCGGGATTTTCTGGCCGTGCCATTTGTCCAGGGACGGCTTCGGGTCAAACGTGTCCACGTGGGACGGCCCGCCGTTGGCGAAAATGTGGATGACCCGTTTGACCTTCGCCGGGTAGTGGGCCGCCCGTCCCGCCAGCGGGTTCAGGTTTTCCGCCGCCACGGCCTGGTCCTCCAGCAGCCCCTTCAGGCCGAGCGCGGCAAACCCCATCCCGCACCGGCTCAGGAAATCCCGGCGGGTGAAGGAAAGCGAGTCAAGATTCGGCGCGTGATGGCTCTTCATCAGTCAAGATAGCGCGTCCTGTCCCAATTGCCTCCCCTGACTGCATGTCGGGTGCCGCCTGAGCGGGGCGGGGCCGCGCCCCGGAGCACGCGGAGGCGTTTGGCGATTCGGTTGCTTTGCCTCCGATTCCCGGTAGATTCTCGCCTGTTGATTTCTGCGCTATGACCACTGTGAAAGAAGTTTCTGCTGACTTGGTACACGCCCTCGGTTTGCACGCGGGAGATTTGCTCGCGGTCATGGAGGAGCGCTTGGGAAGGGCCGTCATCGTGATCACTCGTTCTGCGCGCGATTCTACGGAGCCGCTGCGGGAGGCTGAACGCCGTGCTGCCTTCGACAGGTTCTCCATGGGAACCACCGTCGAAAAGCTTGCGGATGACGCTGAACTGGATGACGCGCGTTTGCAGCACCTCATGAAAAAACAGCTCACCTCCAGCGCCATGCCAGCTTCTACTCCTGATTCCAATTCGTTTTTAAAAGTGGACACCCCGCTATCTCACCTCCATCCCGGAGGGATGGGCCAGGAATAGCCGGGGGTCGCGAGACCCCCGGGAAAGCAACCCCAATGACCTGAACCCCGGAGGGGTTCTCCCATGGAGCGGAGGATGGGGCTACCCCTCCGGGGTGAAGGGGCAATGTCCACTTTTGAAAACGAACTGGAATGAAGACTTTCTGGCACGCTACCAACCGTAACGCCGGCGGTCGGCGGTCGTCACTTCGGCCCTTCCAGCTTGCCGGATTTGACCATCTCGATCACCTCATCGATGTGCCCGGCCCGGTTTTCGGGATTCGGGTGCGTGCTTAGAAATTCGGGCTGGCGTGATCCGCCGGAGATCTCCTTCAGCACCTTCATCACGCCCAGCAGTCCATTTGGGTTGTAGCCCGCGTTGATCATGAACTGCACGCCCAGCGTGTCGGCCTGGGTTTCGTCTCCGCGTCCGTATTTCGTGGTGAGCACCGCGCCGATCATCTGGGCCATCTGCCCGCCGCCGGCGTGCTGCCCGTCGGAGGCGGCGACCATCACGCCCTGCGCCACGCTTTGGATGAGGCCGGACTTGGCCATTTGCTGCGCGGAGTGCTCCGCGATGACGTGGCCGATCTCATGCCCGAGCACGCCCGCCACTTCATCCTCCGTCTTCAGGTGTTTGTAGAGCCCGTAGGTGAAGAAAACCTGCCCGCCCGGCAGGGCAAAGGCGTTGATGGTTTCCGGGTCGGCCAAAAGGTGGAAGTCCCATTTATACTGGGCGAAGACAGGCTCCCAGTCGCCCACGGCATTGGCCCGGATCAGTTTCATGCCGATGCGGTCGATTTCAGCCTGCAGCTTCGGGTCGCGCAGCTCGCCGCCGTGCTGCTGCATCATTTCGGGTGCGGCATTCAGCCCCAGGGCGATCTGCTCCGGCACCGTGAGCCCGATGTGGTGTTCCTCGTCCGTCACCGGGTTGTGCTTCTTCGGGTTTTTCAGGTAAAAGCTGACCACCCCAAACGCCATGAAGGCGAGGGCGATGAGCAGGCGGGGAGGAATGGCGCAGCCGGAGTTGCGGGGGGAGCCGGGGGACATGGGATGGTGCGGTTGGATGGTTGGGAGACGGATTCGCGCCGAAAATAGAACGCGCCGGGCCGCGTGGCAATCGTTTTGGCGGGTGGCGCTTGACCGGCTGCCCCGCCGGGGGCTGGGTGGCTGGCATGGCGGACGTGTTTACGAAACAGAAGAGGTCTGAGGTGATGTCGCGCATCCGGAGTCATGGGAACAAGGGCACGGAGCTGGCGCTCATCGCGATCTTCCGCGCGCACGGCGTCACCGGCTGGCGGCGCCACTGGCCCCTGCCGGGGAAACCCGACTTCGTCTTTCCCCGGGAGCGGCTGGCCGTCTTTGTCGACGGCTGCTTCTGGCACGCCTGCCCGAAGCACGCCACCTGGCCGAAGAACAACGCCGAATTCTGGAAAGCCAAACTGGACCGCAACGCCAGCCGCGACCGCAAAGTCACCCGCGATCTGAAAAAAGCCGGCTGGCGCGTCCTGCGCCTCTGGGAGCACGCCCTCAAGCACCCCACCCGCGTCGCCGGACGCGTGGGTCGGGCGCTGGAGGGGTGATCCGGGATCGCCGCAGGGGCGATCCGGCCCCAGCCCCGACCAGATCAGGCCGCTTGAGCGGGAGGGTGGAGGCTGGCAATCAGGCGCCGGACTTCGGTGTAGAACGGCGAACCGGGCTTGCAGGGGAAACAGAGGCCCTTCCAGCCGCAGTGGGCCTCAGTGTCGGTGTCCCAGCGCAGCGGCAATCCATCGGTATTCCAGCTGGCATGATCTCCCAGCCCGATGGTGGCTGCCGGCACAATCGCCAGTTCACGCCATGGGATCTGTTTGCGAGCTTTCCAAAACCAAAAGCCCCACGTGACGATCATGCGGTCAGGCAACGCTTCGGATCAGGCGACGGCGAGCGGGAAGCGTCGATGACACGACAGATGCCATTCGAGCCGTTGCCTGCATCCGTTTTGTTGGGCAGGTTATGGGTGTGTGGGATCAACAATTCCTCCTTCCTTAGTGAAGCGGAACTTCAGTTGATAATTTTTCGCCAAATCCGGCCACTCAATTTCATGGACGATGGGAATCTCCGCACCATTGCTCGCCTGACCCCAAAGAGTGAAAGTCACTTTTCCGGGTCTGGCTCCCAGTTGGAGTGTTGTCCCTTCAGAACTGATACGCTGGTAGCCTGTGATATTGCCGGCGGAATATACAGAAACGGCGAAGTCGTAACCTTTTAATCCTTGGCCTGCGTGATCCTCAATCTTTACAGTTAACTCGACTTGCTTTACGCTTACCACCTGCCATTCGCGCCCATGTGCATCCCGCTCAGTAATCGCCGTTCTGAAATCGGGAGTTGAGCAGCATCCGATGACGATTGTTGTTGTTGCTACAACACAGCCCAGTTTTATTGTATGCCAAATCATATGTGTATTTAGAGAATTGTGGCCCAACGTTCAAGCGATGGCAACCCCACTAGTGTGCTGCCTGAGAAATAACTAGACAGAACTACTTTTTCCGCTAAGATCCCGTGCATGTCGCGACCCATCAGCACTTTGCCGGTAACGCTGGA
>JANOAS010000316.1:0-13295 GCA_031411255.1 bacterium | reverse complement strand
AGCCGCATCGTCTACAATGCCTCCGCCCAATACAGCGGCAGCCCCTTCCACACCGGCGGGTTCAACGGCCCCACCGGCAACAACTGCGACTACGACTGCAGCGTGCCCAAGGACGACCGATTCCTCGGCGAGACGGATTTTCTCCTCTGCGGCCCCGGCACCTTCGGCGACGACGGCTCGTTCATTCGCGAGCAGACGGCCTGGTGGATCGCGCGGAAGATCGGCGTGCCCTCCATCCACCGGCGCTTCTGCCGGGTCTTCGTCAATGGCGTGCAGAGGCAGACCGTCTTCGAGGACACCCAGCAGCCCGGCGGGGCGTGGATCAGCGAATACTGGCCTTCGGACAATGACGGCCACCTGCACAAGGCGCAGGACTGGATTGAGTACGCCGATGACGGCGCGAGCTTCCAGACCGACCTGCGCGCCCATTTCACGAAGCGCACCACCACCGGCGGCGCGCACAAGATCGCCGCCTACCGCTACCAGTGGACCGCCCGCTCCGTCGAGGGCTCGGCCAATGACTGGATTGATTTCACCCGGCTCGTGGACGCCCACAACACCGGCGCCTCCGCCGCCGATCCCGCCTACTTCGCCGCGCTGGATCCGCTCGTCGACCAGGATTCCTGGGCCCGCTCCCTCGCCATCCAGCGCATCGCGGGGAACTGGGACACCTGGGGCTGGCTTTACGGGAAAAACATGTACATCTACAAGCCAAAGTCCGGCCCGTGGTTCATGACGCCCTGGGACATCGACTTCAGCTTCGACCTCACCGGCTATCCCGCCACCACCGGTCTCTTCGACAACACGCAGGACCCGCTGGCCGACAAGTTCCGCACCCAGCCCGCCTTCCGCCGCGCGTACTGGTGCGCCTTCCGCGATGCCGTGGACGGCCCCATGCTCGCCGCCAATGCCACCGCCCGCATCGACGCCATGGTCGCCGGGCTCGCCGCCAGTGGCGTCACGGCCAATGCCTCCCAGGTCACCATCGTCAAGAACTACGTCGAGAACCGGCGCAACTACATCATCACCCAGCTCAACGGGGCCTACCCCGGCACCCCGTTCTCCCTCAGCGGCAGCAGCACCATCACGGATGCCGACGGCCTCCTCACCCTCGCGGGCAATGCGCCCCCCGGCGTGAAGACATTTCTCATCAACGGCGTCAGCTACACCCCCGCCTGGACCTCGGAGACCACGTGGAGCCTGCCCCTCACGCTTTACGCGGCTTCAAACAACTTCACCGTGCAGGGCCTCGGCCTGCTGGGAAATGTCGTCGGCTCCTTCACCGTCGCCATCACCGTCACCGGCCCGCCCCCGCTCCCGCCCGTCACCATCAATGAATGGATGGCCGACAACACCAGTGCGGGAGGCATCGCCGATCCGGCGGACAGCCAGTATGAAGACTGGTTTGAGCTGCACAACTCCGGCGCCACCGCCGTCAACCTCGGCGGCTTTTTCCTCACCGACACCACCGCCAACGCCACCCAGTTTCAGATCCCCGCCGGCACACTCATCCCTGCCGGCGGCCACCTGCTCGTCTGGGCGGACGGGGAAGCAAGCCAGAACGGCGTGACCGCAGGCCAGCTCCACGTGAACTTCAAGCTCAGCGCCACCGGCGAGCAAATCGCCCTCTCCACCCCGGACGGCGTGCTCGTGAACCTCGTCACCTTCGGCCCGCAGACGCCGGATCAAAGCCAGGGCCGCTACCCCGACGGCGGCGCGGATTTGGTTTTCCCCGTCTCCACCCCCGGCAGCCGGAATGCCCTCACCCCGGACGTGCTCACCGTTACAGACCCTGGCACCGGCACCTTCCAGCTCACCTTCAGCACAGAGCCCACCCACACCTACCAGGTCGAGAGCACCGCCGACCTCGGCGCTTGGGCCGCCTGGGGCGCTCCCGTCGTTCCCGCCTCCACCACCACCACCGTCACCCTCCCACGCAGTGAGGAACGCCGCTTCTGGCGTGCCCGCCTCGTTGTGCCATAGTGTCGGCGCATGATCATCCCGCAATACTGGGCCGAGGCCCGCCTTCAAGAAAAACTCCCCGCCCGCCAGATCACCGTCAGGAAGTTTGGCTGGTCGGATGACAGCCAGTTCGCCGCCCAGCAGCACGCCGACCAGCGGGCACGCGAGGCCATGGTGAGCCTCCTCGCCGGAGATGTGCTGCTCACCCGCCGGGAAAGGAGGGTCGCCTACGAGGCCGACGGCCTGCCCATCCGGGAGGAAATCCTCAGCCGCCACGGCACCTCGATCATCACGCGCAACATCTACGGAGCCGAGTGCCTCAACACGCCCAACGTCCTCTTTGCCGACCTGGACTTCGGGCAGGCCAAGTCCGGCATCAGCGGCTGCCTGATTGCGCTCAGCCTTTTTGCAGGAGCCGGGTTGCTCCTTCTTGGACTCCTCAAACAGAACCCCTGGGTTGCTGCGGCAGGCCTCATGTTTGTCGGTCGCGCCCTTTACCGCTGGAAAGTCGTCACCCCCGTCCGCCTCCGCGAGGACCGCGTCCATCAGGAAGCCGCCACCCGACGGCGTTTCGACGATTTCGCCGCTGCGAATCCTGACCGCCGCCTGCGCCTCTACCGCACACCCGCCGGGCTCCGACTGCTCATCATGGACCGCACCTTCGATCCCGCCAGCGAGGAGGTGGCCGCCCTTTTCACCGCACTCGGGACCGACGAGCTGTACGCCCAGCTTTGCGCCCGGCAGCACTGCTTCCGCGCCCGGCTCACGCCGAAACCCTGGCGCATCCCCTTTTCCCTCGCCCACCACACCCCCGGCCGCACCTGGCCCGTGGGACCGGAGCACGTCGAGGCGCGGAAAAAATGGATCGCCGACTACGAGGCAGCCGCGCTGGGTTTCGCCGCGTGTGAGTTTGTCCTGGAAACCGGCACCGCCGATCCCCACCCCGACGCCCTGGAAGTCCAGCGCCTGCACGACCAGGTCTGCCGTGCCACCAGTGGACTGCCCGTGGCGTAACTGGCCGCAGCCCGCCCTGCCCCCCGCGTGACGAGCGGGGCTGGAAAGGCCGGGCCGCCTGGTCCCCCAAGCGCCGCCACGCACCCAGCTGTGCGCCCCGAGTCACACGTCCCAAGCCTCGCCCCCGGCACCGCATTGCCTCCCCCACCCCGGAGGGGTGCTCCCATGAATAGCCGGGGGTTGAGCCCGGCGAAACCCCCGGAAACAACACCGCGCACCCTGAACCCCGGAGGGGTTGGCCAAGACCATCCGCCCCCATCGCCAGCATTGGCCCACCCCTCCAGGGTGCCCCAGCAACGAAATCCATCCTCGCCCGCACCAATCCTCCAACCCTCCAATCCTCTACTCCTCTAATCTTTCAATCCTCTAATCCTCCCCTGCCCGCCTTCAGTTCCCAGCCCGCGCCGCCGCAGACTTGACCTCCTCCGCCAGCCGGCTCTGGAGTTTTGCCTCCACCGGGGTGCGCTTCAGCCAGGCTTCGGCGGCCACCGGGTCGTTCCGCAGCCACTTGTGGAAGCCGTTGCTCACCTGGTCCAGCCTTGCATTTTCATTGCTGATGGAGTTCGCCCAGATCAGGGCGCTGTCGGGCTCCACTTCAAAGGCCGGCTCGAACATTCCCTGAATGGCGGCATCCCGGTCCGGGCCCGGGGGCATTCCGCTCACCCGTCCGGAGGCGAGGGTGATTTCCTGTTTGGCCAGTTCACCGGCGGCCTGTTTCAGAATGTCGCGGCGGTTTTGTTCATTGGAGATGAGATTCAGGTTTTCCAACACGCGGCCCGGATCCTCAGGCGTCATCCCCCGGAGCAAGTTTTGAGCGATGCGCTCCCGGGAGCCCTCCGGCAAGCGCCCCAGCCACGCCAGCGCCTCGTCTGGTGCCGATGCCCCCCAGGCGCTGGCCGCCGCCGGGCCCCATTCGGCGATCTGGTCCGGCTGCTGCTTTTCCAGAAAGGCCACCGCCTTTTCCGGATCTGTCGAGGCCCAGTTCCGGCTGATCGATTGCAGGGCCGACGCCCGCTCCTTTTCATCCCCCAGCGCCCCGGCCCACTTCCACGCCTCCTCCGGGTCACTGCGCCCCCAGTTTTCCGCAGTCCCGTTGAGCAGCGCCGCGCGGTCCTTGGGATTCGTGAGGGTCGGCAGCAGCGCCAGCGCCTTCTCCCGATCCGTGCCGACCCTTTCCAGGGCAGTCTTGATGAGTTCCGCCCGCTTCGGCGCGTCGTCAGGCAGCGCCAGCGCCCA
This sequence comes from bacterium, assembly GCA_031411255.1. GTDB lineage: Bacteria > Verrucomicrobiota > Verrucomicrobiia > Verrucomicrobiales > V1-33 > JANOAS01. The sequence goes on along the minus strand of JANOAS010000316.1, from coordinate 9,083 downwards.
CTGCACGGCCTCGTCCTTGTGCTGGCTGCTCCAGTGGGAAAAATCGTGCCACAGCCACGTGTGGTCCGCGCCCGGCATCAGGCGGTGGATTTCCATGAGGGCGGACATCTGGTCGGCGGATTTCAACTGGCCTCCCTGGAACGGCACATCCTTCCCCAGCAGACTGCGGACCGACTCCCCCTCCGGCAGTGCCTTCATCCACGCGGCGGCAGCCACAATGTCCTTTCTTAACCAGGCCTCGCTGGCCCCTGCGAGGAAGGCTCTGCGTTTCGCGCCGGGCGGCAGGGCCAGGCCGGCAGCCATCGCGGCACCCGCGTCCTTGCCCACCCACCCCGAGGCCACCGCCCGTGCCGCGTCCGCATTCCATGGTTTGCGCGGCATCTGGTCCAGCAGCGCCAGGGCGCGGGCGGGATCCTTCGAGGCCAGCCTGGAAAAAAGGCCGGAGGCATTGGCAGCATTCTGGAGCTTCGGGTCCGCCAGAAAAGCCGCCAGGGCCGCCTCGCCGTCAGCCTGTGCCCATTCAGAAAACAGGACAGCGTCGTCAGACTTGCCCGCTTTCACCAGCTCCGCCAGCCGCTCGGGGAAAGACTTTTTCGGCTCCTCCTTCGGCTCGCTGTGAGCGGCGGAGTGGCCCGCCGGCAACCCCGGCTTCACCGGCCCTTTCTGAACGGCCGCCGCCACATCACCCGGCAGGCCTCCACCGCGAGTCCGCCGCGCCTCCTGCCAGCGCCCGCCTGCGTAACCGCCTGCGGCGGCCATCACCGCCACCACGATCCATTTGAGATGAGTGCCTTTTCCTGCCATGCCGCCATCCTGCATGACAGGCCGCCCCCTGACAAGCCCTCTCATTCAAAGGCGAACTCCCGCCGCCTTTTTTGTGGGAGGCGGCCTATTTTGCTGCGCCAGTCTTGACATTCGATGGCAAATCCGACACAAGAACGGCTGCGTCATTTTACAAACCCCAAACCAACCCTCCCAACCAAGATGAAACTGAAAATCCCGACCCTCACCCTCCTGGGCATGTCCCTCCTGCCCTCAGCCCACGTCTTTGGAGCTGAACTCAAACGCGCCAACAACAACACCAGCGCGCTGAACACCACCGGTGCCTGGGCCGGCGCCGTGGTGCCCCTCAGTGGCGACGTCATGCTGTGGGACAATACCTTCACCCTGCCCGTGGCCATCGCCTCCACCCCGCAGCTGGGCGGAAACATGTCCGTCTCCGGCCTGAAGGTGACGAACATCAACAACGTCAGCACCGCGTCCGCGACAGCCCTCACCCAGGTGGGCTTCCAGAACACTAGTTCCGCCAACACCCTGACGGTGGGAACCGGCGGCTTCGACCTTTCCACCGCCTCCCAGGCCCTCCAGGTCCAGTCGCGCTTTCTCGCTGCGGGCAACCAGACGTGGAACATCGGGAACGCGAACACGGCCACCAACCCGTCCAGCCTCAATGTCAGCGAGGATCTGAGCCTGATCTGCCAGGCGATCATCACCGGCGTCAACACGATCGACCTCGGCGGCTTCACCATCACCAAGACCGGAGCGGGAGTCGCCGCCGTCTCCTCCGGCCACACTCTGGGAAATGGTACCGTGAACGTGAACGGCGGCATTTTTCACGTGCAGAGCGGAGCCAGCCGGACGACCACCCTCCAGTCGACGCTGGCCGTGAACGTGAACACGGGTGGCACCTTTGCCCTCGCCTGCCAGTCGGCACCCGCCAGCTCACCAGCCATCACTTGCAATGCGGCGATCACCCTGAACACGGGCGGAACGCTGAACCTCATCCCCGCTCAGGCCACCCCCCTCAACCTCAGTGCCACGGGAAGCATCAACGTGGTGGGCAACGCCACCATCGCCATGGTGCCGCAGCTGAGTGCTGCCCAGAATGCCGGCTCCGTCGTCACTGTTTCCTCTCCGATCTCCGGTGCGGGAAACATCACCTACCAGAACACCCTGACCACCGTGGTCAACCGCGTGCGTCTGGCCGGTGACAACAGCGGCTACAGCGGCACGCTCACCATGGCCACGGCCAGTGGCAACAGCCGGTTCCTCCGCCTCCAGAGCGCCACCGCAGGCAGCGCGGCGGCCACCTGGGCCATCACCGCTGGCAACACCCTGGAGGTGGACGGCGTCAGCGTCCAGCTCGGCACCCTGAACGGCGCCGGCGCAGTGACCAACAGCCACGCCAGCAACACCGCCACCCTCAACGTCGGCGCCGGCTCCTTCAGCGGCGTCATCGGCGGGGGCGCCTCCCCCACCGTCCTGAACAAAACCGGAGCCGGCACCCTCACCCTCACCGGAGCAAACACCTACACCGGCGGCACCACTGTTTCCGCCGGCACCGTCACCACCACCACCGCCCACACCGGCATTGGTTCGGTGCAAATCGGCAACGCCGCCACCTTCGGCGTCACCCAGCTGGCTGCGGGCAGCACCTTCACCGCCTCCGGTTTAAGCACCGGCTTCAGCGGCGGCACCTTCGGCACGGTCCGCCTGAACCTGGGAGCCTTCGGCAGCCCGACGGCAAACGTCATCGCCGGCGGCGCGGTCAATTTCCCCGTGCCCACCACCGTGCAAGTCGTCGGCACCGGCCTCACCGCCGGCACCTTCCCGCTCATCGGCTACTCCAGCCTGGCCGGCCTGGTCAACACCACCCTCCAGCTGCCCTCGCGCGTCTCCGGCTCACTCGTGGACAATCCCGGAGCCTCCCGTGTGGACCTGAACATCTCCGCCGTCGACTTCATCCGCTGGACCGGCGCAGCCGACACAAACTGGGACGTGAATGACGGCACCGGCACCGGCACGAGCAACTGGCAGGAAGTCGTCAGCACGAACGCCACCAAGTTCCTCCAAGGCTCCGCCGGCCAGGACGCGGCCCTCTTTGACGACACCGCCACCACCACCGGCGCGACCACGGTGAACCTCACCACCACGCTGACCCCCGTCGGCACCACGGTGAACACCAGCACGCTCAACTACACCTTTACCGGCCCAGGAAAGATCAGCGGAGCCGGCGGCCTGGTGAAGCAGGGCACCTCCACCCTCACCCTGGCCAACACCGCGGCCTACGACATGGCCGGCGGCGCCACCATTACCGGCGGCACCCTCCAGCTCGGCGACGGCGTCACCGCTGTGGCGGGTCTGCTGGCCGGTCCGATCGTGGACAATGCCACCCTCTCGCTCAACCGGGCCGAGGACGCCACCATCGCCAACGCCATCAGCGGCACCGGCGCCGTGGTGAAAAACGGCGGCAGCACCGTGACCACCCTCACCGGGGCGCTCAGCTACACCGGCGACACCACTGTCAATACAGGCACCCTCGCCCTGAACAGCGCCTCAAACCTCGCCGGAGTGGTCAACGTCGCGGCCGGAGCGAACCTCAGCTTCAACAACGCAGGCGCTGCGGCCTCCCAGACCGGTACCATCAACAATGCCGGCAACCTCACCCTCAACGCCGCAGGCAGCGTCAACGCCGTCATCACCGGCAACGGTACCGTCACGGTGAACACCGCCGGAACGAAAACCATCGGCGGGAATGCGGCCAACACTTACACCGGCCTCACCACCGTCAGCGCCGGCGTGCTCGCCCTGAGCAAGACCACCGGCAGCGTCGGCGTGCCTGCCATCGGCGGGGACCTCCTCGTCAATGGCACCGGCGTCGTCACCGTCACCACGCTGGGCAATCAGCTCGCCGACACGTCGAACATCACCGTGGAAAACGGCGGCCAGTTCCTCTCCGTCGAGAGCGCGACCGTGCTGAAAGCCGACACCGTGGCCAACGTGACCATCAACGCCGCCACGCCCGTCAGCACCATCAGCGGTCTGAACATCACTGGCATCCTGAAAATCACCGCCGGCGCCCAGCACGACGTCGCCAACAGCGGCGGCACCTGCTCGGCTGGCACGGTTCAGCTTTCCAACACCAGCATCCGCCTCGGTCTGAACGGCGCGGACAGCACGCTGAACATCGGCACCGGCGGCATCACCCTGGCCAATGCCGAAGTCCTCTACGGCAGCGTCGGCAGCGCCGCCCGCACCGGCCGCGTCAACCTCTCCGGTGACGTCACCTCCTCCGGCACCAGCGCCTTCAACATCAACACCGGCCTGCCCGTCTCCATCATCGACCTGAAGGACTTCACCCGAACCTTCAACGTCATCGGCGGCGTCACCACCGTGAAGCCGAACATCGTCAGCACCACGGCCCTCGATGCCGGCCTCACCAAGACCGGCAACGGCACCCTCGTCCTCACCGGCGTCAGCACCTACACCGGCCCCACCACGCTCACTGCAGGCACCCTGGCCGTGAACGGCAGCCTCAACGGCACCTCCCTCGTGCTGAACGGCGGCACCCTGACCGGCAGCGGCAACATCGCCACGGACGGCACCGGCGCCTTTGCCGGCTCCGGATCGAAGATCGCTCCGGGCAACAACGGCACCGGCAACCTGACCCTGACCACCGGCTCAGCAGATGCGGTCCTCTCCTCCGCCGTGGATGCCTCCGCCACCGGGGCGCTCGTCTACACCCTCACCACCCCGGCCGCCACCCCCAGACTCAGCGTCCCTGGTGGTGCCGTCGTCATCGGCACGGGCAAACTCGGCTTCGACGACCTCGCCCTCACCGCCGGCGCCGGCTTTGGCCCGGGCGTCTACACCCTGGTCGAGTCCGCCAACGACATCGACGGCACCCTCGCCGCCAATGTCGCCGGCAAGATCGGTGAATACGACGCGGTCCTCTCGCTGGCCGACGCCAACACCGACCTCGTCCTCACCGTCACCCAGAGCGCCCTGCAAACCTGGCGGAACACCTACTTCGGCTCCATCGCCAACACCGGAGACGGTGCCAATGACGCCGATCCCGACGGCGACGGCGCGTCAAACATCCTGGAGTTCGCCACCGGCAGCCTGCCCGGCGACATCAATTCCCTCCCGGCCCAGACCGTCGCCAACGATGGCACCGTGTTCACCCTCGACTACAGCCGCCCCAAGGCCGTCCTCAAAGACGTGACCCTCACCGGTCAGGCCTCAGACGGTCTCGACGCCTGGAGCAACACCGGCGTGACCGAGACCATCCTCAGCGATGACGGCACCACCCAGGTCGTCCGCCTCAGCATCCCGGCCACCCTCCAGCGCCACTTCCTGCGCATCCTGGCCGCCGCCAAGTGACCGGCCTCCGCTGATCCACTGTTCCCTGCACGCAAGGGTGGCTGGCCTCCGGGTCAGCCACCCTTTTTTGCCTCCCCGCCAGAAAAACACCATGACCCCAGCCGCGCAACCCCGGCGCAGGCACGGAAAAGGCCAACCGCGCACGGAGAAGGCCAACCGCGAATGGACGCGAATAAAAGCAAATAGAGGAGGGGGAAAAATGGGGCACCGGCCCAAGGAACGAGACTTTGCAAGTCTCGCCGCGCCACAAGCTCGTTACGCGGCGCAGGCACGGGAGAGGCCAACCCTCGACTCGACGCGAATTAAGAGGGGGGGGGGAATGGCGAGGGCCATCGCGCTGACGCCGGGGCGGCGACGACGCGGCCCGGTGTGAGACCGATTTTTCCCGCCCATTTTTCTCCCTCCCCTATTTGCTTTTATTCGCGGCCATTCGCGGTTGGTCTTTTCCGTGCCCCGTGCCCCGTGGTACGAGCTTGGGGCGCGTGCGGTGCTACTCGTATTTCAGCTGCGCCGTCGCCGTCGTGTCTGAGGTGCTCACCACCCGGAGCCAGTACGCGCCAAAGTCTCTGGAGAAGTCATGAGAGACGCTCTCTCCAGCTTTCAGGTCGAAGGTGCGATAGGAAACCCACTCCCCCGTGCCGGTGACATCCAGCTCCACGCGCAGGGTGGCAGGCTGCGGGCCGGAGTTGGCCAGAGTGAGGTGTTTCCGGTCATAGCCGGTCATGAGATACGGGTCGGAGGGGACGCCGGCTTTCACGGCGGTGTCTTTCCACGGGCCGCCGAGGCCGCGGGGTTTGCCCAACTGCCAGAGGTCGTCCACGGCCCCGGCCCAGAGGGCGCATTTGCCGTCGTCGGAGCGGATGATGTGATCCCCTGCTTTCGCGGAGTCCGTGATGCCGCTCAGCAGGAGCAGGCCGCGATAGGAGGCGTAGTCCTTGATCCTGCGGTTGTGGGTGGCCACGGGGCGGACCTTGATGAAGCCCCCGGCGTTCTCCGCTGGCAGCTCGTAAAAGGTACCGTGGGCATTGAAGAGATCGCGCTCCGTGCAGACCTCGCGGCAGACGCGCTCGTCGCCTAGGGCCCCCGGCTGGTCAAAGGCGGCATCCCCTTTCGGCAGGCGCCACGGGCGGCCCTTGTCATCGGTGTAAATGACCGAGGCGGCATCCACGCTGAGCACACCGTGCGGAATGGCCGCCTTCTCCCGCGTCCAGGCGAGCCCGGCGGCGTCGTCCACCTTTTTCAGGTTCATCTCTGCATCCAGATCATACGCCCCCAGCTCACCGGCGGGCGTGGAGGCGACGAAGCGCAGGGTGCGCAGATTGTTCCCCCGCGTCAGCATCACGCCGCCGCTCACCTCCTTTTCCCCCGGTCGGGCCACGCCGTCGAAAAGCCCGGGCGCGGCCTCCGCCGGACGCTCGTCGGTGGCCCGGTAGTGGAAAAAGGCAGTCACGTTCGCGCCGTCCGCTCCGGGGTTGAGCCGGATCCACGTCCCCTGCTCCGCGGCGGGGAAATCCGTCCACACGGTGCCACCCGCCGGAACCTCGATCTTCTGCCGGGGCTCCCATTTTCCGTCGCCCTTCACATCCACCTCCACGGTGAAGCTGACGGGCTGCGTCCCCTGCTGCGTCAGGCAGAGCGAGCGCCGGGCGTAGCCGGAAAAGAGGAACGCATCGCTCGCCACGCCCGCCTTCACCGCGTCCTTCATCCACACCGCCCCGCGACCGATGACCGGGCCGAGGTGGTCGAGCTGCGCGGGCGCCACGAACCAGAGGTTTGACTGGGACTGGCCCGGCCCGGCCAGGTTCCCCTTGACCTTGCGCTTGTTAAGGAATTCGCTCTTCGCCGTGTCATCGCACCCGAGGACGATCTTGTCCTGCCACCGGGCGAAGTCGCCGACGACCTTCAGGTAGTTGCTCCGCGGGGCGATGCCGGCGGAGGTGGCGGCGGTGAAGGTCTTGGGGAATTTCCACATCGTCCCGTGCATGGTCATCAGCATCTCCCCGTCGCCGATCTCCCGGATGCGCGGCCACTCGGTATTCCACCCGTGCGCGCCGTCGTAGCTGTGGCTCGCCTTGGGCAGGCGCCAGCTGTGCCATTTCCCGCCGTCCAGACACATGAGAATGACGGAGCGGTGGTCCCAGCCCACGCTCCAGACCGGGTCGGTGGCCGGGTGCTCGTTCCCGTAAATGCCGCCGGGGCCCGTCACTTCGGTAAATTGATTCCGCCGCACCACCTCGATGGCGTCCGCCTTCCCGTCCCACTGCGCCAGCACGCCGGAGGGCACGGTCGGGTCGCTCAGGGCCTCCTTCGCGTGGTCGCCGTTGTTGGCATAAATCATCCGCCCCTGGCCGGAGTAGAACCCTTTTCCGTGATAGCCGGGCAGGTCCGCGTGGCGGCCGGTCTTCCGCTGCTCGTCGGCCCACAGTTCCGTCACGGCCAGCGTCTTCACATCCACCTCATAGATCCCCTCCTCCATCGTGGCGTAGTAAATTTTCCCCGCCGGGTCGGTCAGGTGCCGGGCGTTTCCGGTCATGCGGCCATACATCTGGGAAAACGGGATCACCCGCACCTGACGCGAGGAATCGATGGCGTAGGAGCCGATGAAAAGCTGGCCGGACTCCCGGTGGATCATCCGGTTGGCCGGGGTGCCGCCAATGCTCTCCGGGCGGACGATCTGCCGCAGGTCCGGGGTGATTTCGTACAGCTTGTCGCTGGAGCCCTCAGGCTTGTGCGGGGCGTAGGTGACCACCCACAGCCGGTCCGCCCATGGGACGACGGCCCCGGTGCCGCACTCGCCCTCGTCATTGAAACAGGCCAGCCCGGGGCGGATGCCGCTGAATTCAACCGGCGCCGCCCGCGCGGGCAGCGGCAGCAGGGTGGCCAGGGGCAGGAGCGGGAGAAAGAGGGATCGGAATGTCATGACAGGTGGGGCGGCAACTGGCCGCATGGGCTGACTGTGCCCAACCCGCCCGGCAGCACAAGAAACGATCCTCTCCCCGGCCTTTTGCGCTGATCCAGTCCCCCTGTGGCCGGGGAGAACCCTGGAAGACCAGCCGCCCCACCCCACCCCCAGCCTCAGCCACCCGGGCCCCGGCAGCCACGCCGCAGGGACCCCGTCAGGTTCCCACCGCCTCCAGCCGGGAGCCCCTTGATGCATTTCCATCCTCGCTCCATACCCGTGTTTTACCCAGCCAAGCACGGAAACCACCTGACCCTGGGAATACCGCTCGAGCCCACAAATAGGGTGCAAAAAAGGGCCGGCGGGAAAACCCACCGGCCCTTGAATAAAGAAGGCGCTTTTGACCACGATGTGATCTGCTTGGCAGACAGGAAAACGGGCTGACACCATCTAACTTTGTCTTGATTCCGCATCCATTTTGACGTGAGATGCGCCCATGGCAACAAAATCTTCTCAAAATCTTCGTGTAGCCTACGACGTGGGCCATGACTCTATCGGATGGAGCGTGCTGAGTGCGCCCGGGTCTGAACCGGACTTCCTCGGCTGTGGCTCCGTCCTGTTTCCACCCGATGACTGCCTGGCCAAGTCCCGGCGGGATTTCCGCCGCCAGCGGCGCCATGTGCGGGCCACCCGCCAGAGAATCTCGCGCCTGCGGCGGGTGCTCCTGCATCTGGGAGTCATGGACGAGGCACGGCTCGCTTCGGTTTCCTCATCCAGCCCTTTTGCCTTGGCAGCCCGCGTCCTGCGGGGCCTCCAGACGCTTTCCTGGCCGGAACTTTGGGACGTAATCCGCTGGTACGCCCACAACCGGGGCTACGACGGCAACCGCCTCTGGTCCGCCCCCGACACCAGCGACCCCGTGGAGGCCGAAGCCCGCAGAGATGACGATGCCGGCGACCAAGTGAAGGTTCTGCACGCCATCGAACTCCTGGAAAAGCACGGCTCCCGCACCATGGCGGAA
>JANOAS010000315.1:0-14045 GCA_031411255.1 bacterium | reverse complement strand
GGCGATGATTTTGGTTTCCTCGTTCCCACGCCCACGCAGCCCGAGCTTTCAGAATCCGGAAACGAGGCGTTCCAAATTTTGGCGCAAATCACGGCTCCTCCGGCTGCAAGTGGATTCAGTTTTCCCATTGGGTGCGGCATAGCCCCGACATCTGCGAGATCCTACGGCGTCCGGGTGCTGGAAGAAAAAGTCGTCGCCGGGCTTCACGCCACGGTTCTGGAAACCGACTCGGCCGCCGCGTTGACCGGGTGGCTTGGTTCGCACGGCTACAGCTTCTCCCCGGCCGTCGAGGCCTGGGCGCAGCCTTACGTGGAAAAGCACTGGAAGATCACCGCCATGAAAGTGGTCAAAAAAAAGGAGGGCGAGCCGCACAGCGAGGTGGCAGCCACCTCCCTCAGGATGTCCTTCCAGACAGACCGGCCGCTGTTCCCGTATCGCGAGCCGGATTCCGCAGAGGCCGCCCGTGCGCTGAACGCGACCGGCAGGCTCCTGCAGATTTATTTCATCAGCGACCAGCGCTACGAGGGCGCTCTTGAGGCCGGAGAAAAGTGGTCCGGCCAAACCACCTGGAGCGGCCCCTTGACGTCGATTCAAAGAAGCAGGCTCCTCGACAAACTCGGCCTGCCTGGGACCACCGGCCCTGCCACATGGCACCTCACTGAATTCGTCGACAAGTGGCAGTACGAAAAAGCAGCCGGTGACTTGTTCTTCCATCCCTCCGTGGATCAGAGCCGGATCACCCGGGGCGAGCCAGGCAGCCGGAGCCAGCCCGGCAGCCGGGGTCAGGGCGTCTGGATCGCCCTGGCTGGCGTGGCGCTCGTTTGGGGTCTCTGGAGGACATTTCAGGCGCCCCGGTGAACACAGGCTGCGGGCAGGAGTGGGGGTGCATCCGGGCTGGGCGGGGATAAAAAAGAGCCGGACCCGCGCTCCTTCCGCGCCCCGCACCCGGGCAAACTTGGGGCACGAACCGCACAGAGGACTGTGCGGACCACTTTCTACATGCTCCCCACTGCCGGCCTCCCAAATGATCCTGCCCTCCATCATCCTGCCGACTCCGGATTCCCTGCCCCATTTTCCTCCTCCTCTATTCGCTTTTATTCGCGTCCCTTCGCGTTTATTCGCGGTTGACCCGCGCCCCGTCCGCGCCCCGCACCTTCACCCATTCGATGCGGCTGGAGCCGACCGGACCGGGAGTGCCGTGATCTTCGGGCCGGGCGGTGTCGGGCATTTTCCCCACGCGCAGCAGGGCCGGCGGGCCGGAAAAGGTGGAGCGCGGCACGCGCAGGAGGACGTCCTCCTCACCACCCATGGCGGGGCCGGAGGCGGTGATGACGATCTCTTTTTCCGTGAGCAGCACGGTCAGGTCCACCGGGCCGTCATCGGTCAGCCCGCCAGCCAGCTCGCTGCGCCCGGCGATGCCGAGGGAGAACCTCCGGTCAAAGCGGCGGCAGGCTTTCAGAGCCCGGCCATCCGGCCACACGAGGGCAAACCCCGGCCCCCACTGCTGCGCCTCGTCCGCCGGGTCCTGATAAATTCTCGCCTGCACCACAGTGACCCCGGCGGGCAGCGGGCGCTCCAGCCACGCGTGGGTGTGGATCGGGTTGCGCAGGGCCAGCCCGTTTTCTGATTTCATGGCCCCGGCCCCGGTGCTGGCCTTTGCGGTCAGCTCCGCCTTCCACCCTGGCCAGGCGGGGTCGGCGAATTTCTCCTCCAGCAGCACGGGCTGCTCCAGCTGCGCCTTGAACTCCGAGGCGGGCGGCGGGGGAACATTGCGCGGCGTGGTGTCGAGCACGTAGACGGCCCCGCCGTGCGGACGCAGCGCGGGCAGTTTGTCCAGCGCATACAGCCCCTCGCGCTGGCCGATGGCCATGGCTGGCGCGTATGCCTTCACCGTCGCAGGCAGGCCCAGCCGCGCCAGATCAACAGTGAGCGCGGCGGGCTTCGGCTTGTCGGAGAAATTCGCCACCGCCAGCAGCACCGCGCCCGGCTTTTTCCAGAAGGTCGCCTTCACCTGCGGGTCGGCGGATTTCACCGGACTGCCGTCGTCCCACCAGCCGGTGAACTCACTGTCCTTCACGCCAAAGTCGTCCCAGACCTTCCACACCGCGCGTGGATCCCCCTGCCAGCCGAGCCGGCCCGTGCAGCCGTGCACCAGGCCGAACCACGCATTGCCCCCGCCCTCCAGCATTTCCCCCATCAGCCCGAAGGGCACGCCGGAGATCTCCACCAGGAAGTGCTCCGGCGGCGGGCCCGTGTAGTGGTGACCCTCGCCGAACCACATCCGGTCCACGAAGGGCAGGCTGTCCATGAAGAGATTCGCACACTGCGCCCACGCGCCGCCCTCGTGAAATTCATTCCACGAGTGCAGGTCGATCCGTGCTCCGCGCGGGTTGTACCGGTCCAGCACCTTCCGGGCGCGGAGCATGACGCTGCGGTCGTAGGAAATGTCGTCCAGGTAGATGCCGTCGCACCCGGCGTTCTCCACCATCCAGCGCAGACCCTCGATGTAGAGATTGTGCCACCGGCTCATCGGCTGGGTCAGGAGGGAGATGTCCTGCGCGGCCGGTTCATACCAGGCCTGGAGGGCATCGCCGCCCAGGTGCTCGTCGAACCACGGGTGCCCGCCGCCCTTCCCGTGGAGAAAGATCTCGTCATCCATGCTGCGGATCGGGTGCAGGAGCGGCGTCCAGTTTGAAAGCTCCCGCACCGTGTAGTAAAACTTCACCCGCATCCCGCGCTCGTGCGCCTGGCTGGTGAAGCCGCCCAGCTCCCGTGCGGTGAGGAACGGGTAGTTGATGTACGGATTCAGCCAGTTCCCCTGGTGGATGTTCACGATGTTTGCCCCGGCCTCGCGCGCCTTGTCCAGGTAGCCCGCCGGATCATTTTTCGGCACGCCGCTGGTGTGGAAATACCGCTCGGTCCACTGCACGCCGGTGCGCAGCTCGTGGAAGGGGGTGACGAGCAGCGCAAAGTCGAACCGCAGCGGCTGGTCCGCCGCCAGCGTGCGCGCACCGCTGAAGGCCGTCAGTCGGCGGTCCGCATAGCGCACGCCGCCGCTGCCCGCATTCGTCCACGCTGCGGGATCCGCCAGCGTGCGGCGCTGGTAGTGGATGTTCACCCCGGGCCGGCGGTAGTTGTCAGACTTCAGCTGCAGCCGCAGGCCGCCATTCACCGCGCCCAGCCACACGCTGTCCTGGTTCTTGTGAGCCACGTCCCATTTCCAGTCAAACGCCGCCGGGGCCGCCCCCGCCTCCTGCCCGAGCCCGATGGCATACCGCGCAGACTCCGCCGTGCGCGGCACCTCCAGCCGCACATCCGCCACCGCGCGGCTGCCGGACACCGCCGTCTCGAAATTCAGCGACCCGTCAAACTCCATCCGCCCTCTGAGTTTCACCACCACGCCCGCCGCCTCCCACGCCGAGGTCCACTCCACCACGCCCGGCGTCGTTTTCGTGAAACTCAGCGGAGCCGTCACCCGCGCCGCCAGCGGCCCCTCCACACTGGCGATCACCAGCTGCATCGGGGCCGAGAGCAGGGGCAGGCTCCACTGCGGCCCGGCCTGCGTCACGCTGCCGTTGAAGTGGCTCGTGATCTGCACCGGCAGCCCGTCCTCCCCCAGCGCCACCTCGCGGCCGAGGCAGGAGACGGTGCGTTCCTTCACCACCAGCGGCGCATAGCCCGCCGGCACCTCGTCGTCCAGCGCCAGGGTCGAGTTCAGCCACCGCAGCTGCGTCAGCTGGTGCGGGTCCGCGTCCCCGTGGTCCGTCACCGCCGGCCCGGCCAGCCGGAAGCGCAGCGGCACCTTCACCTGGCCCGCTGTGCACGAAACTACCGCCTCCCCCGTCCAGTCGCCGGCCGCCGCATCCACCGGGAAATCCACGCCGCACCACAGCGGCTGCACGCGGCCGGGAGCCACCTTCACCTCGCGGGAAAATGGCCGCCCCGTCCAGTCCAGCCCGCCGCCATTGAACGACTGCACCCGCCCCGCCTCCAGCACCCGCCCGCCTGGCCCCGCCAGCGCGGAAAAAGCCACCGTCACCTGCTCCAGCCCGCCCTGGTGCGGCACCAGCGCGATTTGAAACGCGACAAACTCACCCGGCTTCCCCGTCAGCGCCTCGGGCTCCGGATTTGAAATCCACCGCGCCGGCAGCCGGTCGAACATCTTCACCACATGCGCCCGGTCCTCCACCCGCACGGCGAAGGGCCTGCCCTGCTGCTTCGCCTTCCACGCCGCCGTCTCCTCCGCCGTGGCGATCACCTCCATTTCGTCCCACACATCCAGCGCCGTCCGCGCCTCCCACTGCACCACCTTTGCCGCAGGCAGCGTCTTCCACCCTTCAGAGCCGATTCCCGCCAGCGCCTTCCACTCCGCACCAGCCGTCTCCTTCGGCTCCACATAGTGGCTCTTCGGGAATGCCCCGCCCGTGATCACCGCCGGAAGAAAATACACCTCCACCAGCGGCGCGCCCTTCGTTTCAAAGACCAAGTCCCCTGCTTCATTCGTGACATCCAGCACCGCCACATTCGCCACCGGCTCCGCCATTCCCGCCAGCCGCACCACCACCGCCTTTTTCCCCGGCCCCGCATCCCGCCGCCGCCACTCCACATGTGCCCGCGCAGAGACCGCCCCCGCCGGCACCTCCAGCACCACCCGCTGGCTCCCCCACGCCTCCGGCCACGCCTTCCCCGCCGGTTTCCACTCCGGCACCGCACCGGCGGACACCACCAGCCCCAGACACAGCACCATCGCGGTGCCCAGCATTTTTATCGAGATCATGCCGCCGAGCCTGGCTCCCCGCCCGCACCAGGGCAACCTTGTTCTGGCGGGGCCCGGCAGGATAAATCCCACCAGAAGAAATGGACAACCCGCCGTGTCTCCTTCAAAAATCCACTGCGGAATCCCGCATACGCGTCCGCACCAACCCAAAAAACACCCAAACGCAGAAATGAAAAAACCCACCCTCCTCCTCACCCTGGCCGTCAGCCTGAGCGCCGGCTTCGCCCTCCACGCCTTCGCCGCTGATGAAAAGAAGGAGCCGTCCGTCATCGGCAAAGCCATGAAGGAGCACTTCAAAGGCGACACCTCCAACATCAAGAAAGCCGCCAAGGGCGAACTGACCAAGGAACAGGTCACCACCCTCCTGGCCGCAGCCAAGACAGTCGCCGCCGCCAAGCCCGCCAAGGGAGACGAGGCCTCCTGGAAGGCGAAAAACGGCGCCCTCGTCACCGCCCTCGAGAAACTCGAAAAAGGCGAAGCCGGCGCCGGTGACGCCGTGAAGGCCGCCGCCAACTGCAAAGCCTGCCACGACGTGCACAAGGGCAAGTAACCTGTCCCCCGCCTCGACTTCGCCGGCCCCCCGCCTAACGGGGGCGCCGGCTTTTTTGTGGGCAAATAGCCCTTGGTTCGCAATTGGGGCACCCCCTTGGGTGAACTTCACCGCCTCATTTTTGCGGATTTCTCGTAAAAATCTTGCGATCACACCCAGAAATGGCAGCTTTCCCCCATGCTTTTGCAATTTACCGTCTCCAATTTCCGCGCCTTCCGCGAGACGCAAACTCTGAACCTGGCGGCCAGCAACTACGACAAGACCCTCCCGGAAAACCGCATCGACATCGAGCTGCCCGGCCTCAAAGGCCAGCGGTGGCTGAAGGGCGTCGCGCTCTACGGGCCGAACGCCGGGGGCAAAAGCAGCGTCCTGGATGCCCTGAAAGCCCTCGCCGATCTTGTCACGAACTCGGCAGCGACCACGGACCCTAAGTCCCGCATTCGCCAAGTCCAACCGTTCGCTCTTGCTCCAAACGAGCCGACGCCGCCCACTGGATTCGGGGTTGTCTTCTCCACCAATGGCGTCCGCTACGAGTACCGCGTCGCTGCAACCACAGAGCGCGTCATCCACGAGTCCCTCCGTGCTTTCCCCCACGCCAAGGAGCAACTCTGGTTCAGCCGTGACTGGCAGGAGGAGTCACAGGTCTACTCCTGGACACCTGAAGGCCCAACCGGCTACCATCGCGATCCCGCGTTGGAGCGATTCACGCTGCCGAACGTCCTGTTTCTGTCGAAAGCTATCAGCCTCGGTGACACGCAGCTGGAACCGTTGTTTCGGTGGTTCATGGACGGGGTGCAGTTCATGGATAGAAGCGCGAAGACTGATGCAAGAATTCTAGTCGAACGCACGGCCCAACAAGTGCTTGATGAACCTCCCCTCGGCTCGAAGATTTTGGAACTGTTCAAACATGCGGATCTCGGAATCGATTCTGCCCAGGTTTATAAGGAAGGTGACCCGAAAAAAACCTGGATGCTGATTGGATCCTTACCTTCGGGCAAGACCTCCAAATATTCGATAAAGGACATCGAAAAACTCACTTCCACTGCAAAGGTGCAGCTTACGCACAAAGGCCGTGAAGCCGCCGCCATTCCCCTGTCATGGGAATCGGAATCCGCCGGCACCCAACAGCTCTTCGGGCTTGCTGGTTCGCTCCTGGACATGCTTGAAAAAGGCCAGACAGTTTTCATTGATGAAATCGACTCCAGCATGCACCCGCTGATGGTCATGGAGCTGCTGAGGCTCGTTTTCAGTGCGGAGACTAACAAAACAGGAGCCCAGTTGATTTTCACCACCCACAACCCGCTCCTGCTGGACCCGACACTTCTGCGCCGGGACCAGGTGTGGTTTACGGACAAGGACGAGCACGGCGAGGCTCATCTTTACCCGCTGACCGACTACGCCCCGCGCAAAGGCGAATCCCTCGTGCGAGGTTACCTCTCGGGTCGCTACGGAGCGGTTCCGTTTATCCCCGAGGGACTGCTGGGTACGTTCCGGCAAGCGAAAGGAGGCAAGGGTGACAAGTAGCGACCTGCCCTGGTGGCAGGAGCGCAAGGCACAGAGCTTGGCTCGACGCGCTGCATCCATTACTGGTGCGGGCGACTCGTTTCTCATCGTCACGGAGGGGCTGGTGACGGAGCCCGTCTACTTCGAACTCTTGAGGAACGACCTCCAGCTGGCAGGCGTGCGCGTCCAGATCCAGCCCGGAAGGGATTCGGATCCGCGCCACGTCATCCAGTCGGCAGCGGACACTGCACGGGCCCAGTCACGCAGAGCGAAACGGGGCCAACTCGGCGCGGCAGAGCCCGCCACCTTCGACCAGGTCTGGGCGGTCATCGACACCGATGTGGCGGTGCGCACCGGGCAATGGGCAGCCGTCGAGGTACTGGCCAAAAAACTGAAAGTGAAGCTGGCCCACTCCACGCCCTGCTTTGAATTTTGGCTCCTGCTCCACCTCGGCTACACCACCCGCGCAGACCTGCTGGATGGCCAGTCGGCGAAACGGGCGTGGCGCGAAGCAGCGGGAGCCAGCCCGGACACCGCTGCGGAAATGTCCCGCATCTTTCCCAAGTGGCCCGAAGCCGTCCGTCACGCAGAGAAGGTGCGCGATCACCACACTGCGGCTGGCACGCAGCTTCCGGCCAACCCCTCCACCGAAGTCTGTGCGCTGGTCCGCGCCCTCGATGCCAGCGCCCCGGCTCACATGCGCAGACTGAAATAGGCCACTCTGCGCCTCTCCACTCGACAGCGCCCGATTTCTCCCCATGGAAGAGGGCTGATGATTTCCTCCCGGCTGGATTTTAAACTCGAAAGGCAGGCCACGGGCTCACGCGCCCGGGCGGCCACGTTCCGCACTCTGCACAATGAAGTGCGGACGCCCCTTTTCATGCCGGTGGGTACCCAGGCCACGGTGAAGGCGCAGTTGCCGGAGGCGCTGGAGGCGTCCGGCTCCCAGATCCTCCTGGCGAACACCTACCACCTCCTCCTGCGCCCGGGGCGCGAGGTCTTTCGCAAGTTCGGCGGCATCCACGGGTTCATGAAATGGGAAAAATCTGTCCTCACGGACTCGGGCGGCTTCCAGATTTTCTCCCTCCCGCACTCCCGCGCCATGAGCGAGGAGGGCGCCACCTTTCAGAGCTATGTGGATGGCAAACTGATCCTGCTCAGCCCCGAGGTCAGCATTGGCACGCAGGTGGACATCGGGAGCGACATCATGATGGTCCTGGACCAGTGCATCCCCTCCACCGCGCCGGAGGAGGACGCGCGCCGGGCCATGGAGATCACCCACCGCTGGGCCGCGCGCAGTCTGGCAGCGCGGGGGGACTCGCCGCAGTCCATGTTCGCCATCGTGCAGGGGGCGCTCTTTCCGGAGCTGAGGAAGGAAAGCGCCGCGCGGCTGACGGAGATGCCGTTCGACGGGTTCGCCATCGGCGGACTGGCCGTGGGCGAGGGAAAAAGCCAGCGGGAGGACGTGTGCGAGTTCACCGCCGGGCTCCTGCCGGCGGACCGCCCGCGCTACCTCATGGGCGTGGGCACGCCGCTGGACCTGCTGGAGGCCGTACACCGCGGGGTGGACATGTTTGACTGCATCATCCCCACGCAGGTCGCCAGGCGTGGCGGGGCCTTCACCTCGCGCGGGCTCGTCCAGCTGCGGCGCGCCGTTTACAAGCTGGCCGACGTGCCCCTCGACCCCGCGTGCTCGTGCCCCGTCTGCGCGAAGTACAGCCGCGCCTACCTCCACCACCTCTACAAGGCGGACGAACCCCTCGGCTGGACGCTCATGGGCCAGCACAACATCCACTTTTACCACCAGCTCATGCGCGACCTGCGCCAGAGCATCCTGGAGGACCGCTTCCTGCCCCTCTACCACCAGCTGCGCGAGGTCCTCGGCCAGGAGGACGAGGAAAACCCGAACCAGCACCCCGTGCGCCTGCGCTTTAAAAAAGAGCCACCCCGCACCCGCGGCGTCTACGAGGTCTTCACCTGGCCGGCCGGCTTTTCATGCATCCGCCAGACCACCTCGGGCGAGATCATGCACGCCCACGTCCCGCCCATCGAGGAGGCCCGCGCCCTCTACATCGACCAGAGCGCCCTGGCCAGTCGCGTGCGAAGCACCGGGCCGGATGACATGGAGCCCCTCGTCATCTGGGACGTCGGTCTTGGCGCCGCTGCGAATGCCATGGCCGCCATCCTCTGCTGCGAGGAGCAGGCGCAGAACGGCCCTGTCCGCCCGGTGCAGATCATCAGCTTTGAAAATGATCTCGACCCGCTCCGGCTCGCGCTGACCCACCACCACCACTTCCCCTACCTTCGCCACGGCGGCCCGGCCACCGTCGTCGAGGAGGGCGCGTGGCGTTCGCCCAAGGTGCCCGGCCTCAGCTGGCTCCTGCTCCCCGGGGATTTCCGCGAACTCATGGCCTGCGCCCCCGCCGCGCCCGACCTCATCTTCTACGACATGTTTTCCACCAAGTCCGACCCGGACCAGTGGAACCACGCCATGTTCCGCGACCTCGCCGCCGCCTGCGGGGGGAAAAACACCGAGCTGTTCACCTACTCCACCTCCACCGCCGTGCGGGCCGCCCTGCTCACCGCCGGCTTCCACGTCGCCCTCGGCCAGGCCACCGGCTCCCGGGGCGAGACGACCATCGCCCTCACCCCCGAGGCCGCAGGCCAGCCCCGCGGCCATGCCCATCCTCTGCTCGGCTCCGCCTGGCTGGGAAAATGGACACGCTCCCCCGCCGGCGTCCCCGCCCACCTCACCGGCGATGACCGCACCGCCTACGAGTCCGCCATCCGCGCCCACCCCCAGTTCACCGGCGTCCAGCCGCAGCCTGCGAGGAAATAGAAGGCTGGAGAATTAGAGGATTAGAAAATTAGAGGGCTGGAGGGTTAAATGTATTGGAAGCGGCCCTTACCCGCCTCCTTTGCCTGCATTCGCATTCCCCGCCCCCTCGCAATAGCCGCTCAGGCGGCACCTGCAGGCTCCCAATCGACCAGCCCCAGCCGCAGTTTCTCCGTACATTTGCGGTCAACTCCGCCTCCCCTCGCCTCCCCAGCCACCCGGCGAAAAAAAAGCCCCCCGCTTTTGAAGGCGGAGGGCTCTGGTCAGTGCCCGGGATTTTTGGTTGATTGGATTTTGGGTTGGGTGGCTCCGGCGGAGGCGCGTGCCTGGCTCAAGCCGGGCAGTCCTTCACCGGCGTGCCGTCACGCAGGTTTTTTCGTCTCCTTTTTTGCCTCGCCCGCTGGGGCGGCCTTTTTCGGCTCGACCTTCTTCACGTCTTTGACAACGTACTTGGTCGCGTTGTCTCCGAGCGTTTTGTCGAGGTCTGCCTTGCTGATCTTGTCAGACTTGGCCTCGAAGGTGACTTTCTGGGTGTCTCCGGTGTCGCCTGCCAGGATCTGGATG
The DNA here is from genome assembly GCA_031411255.1 of bacterium. Lineage (GTDB taxonomy): Bacteria > Verrucomicrobiota > Verrucomicrobiia > Verrucomicrobiales > V1-33 > JANOAS01. The sequence continues at coordinate 3,815 of JANOAS010000315.1, read as the reverse complement.
CTGGCGACTCCTTCCAATTTGCTGAACGCCTCACGGACGTGTGCTTTGCAGCCGCCTCATGTGACGCCTGTCATGGTGACCGAGTAGAGCGACTTTGCTCCATCGGCAAGGGCGAGGCCCGCAGAGCAGGCCACCGCAGCAAGGATGGTGAATAATTTTTTCATGTGTGTCATTTTGGATTGGTATTTTTCGTCCTTTCCCCGCACTGACCAGTGGCAATCTCCCCCAGTTTCCAGGTCTCGGCAAGCACGATGAACAAGCAAAAGAGGGACGTTTGAGGGGCTGCCGGGGAAACGCCAGGCCGCGCCCCCCACGAAAAGGCCCCTTCCGGTCCAACTCTCAAATATTCTAATCCTCTAATTCTCTGATCCTCCACCCTCTCTCTTCTCCCAATCCTCCATTTCCCCCTTGCCCCGCCGGGCCGCCCGTCCACCTTGGGAGGCTTATGGCGAAGAAACCTGTAGTTTTGATCATCCGGGACGGCTGGGGCATCAACCCCGGCGGAAAAGCGAAGGCTGTGGAGAATGGCGACGCCACGCTGCTGGCGCACACGCCTTTCCACGAACATCTCTATGCCACTTACCCGCAGGGGCGTGTCTCCGCCTCGGGCGAGGACGTGGGCCTGCCCGACGGCCAGATGGGCAACAGCGAGGTCGGCCACCTGAACCTGGGCGCGGGGCGCATCGTCTACCAGGACCTCACGCGCATCAATAAAGCCATCCGCGAGAACCAGCTCGCCTCGAATCCCGTCCTCGTCGACGCCTTCACGCGGGCAAAGGGGAAACGGCTCCACTTTCTCGGCCTCGTCTCCGACGGAGGCGTGCACAGCCACCAGGACCACCTGGCCGCCCTCTGCGTCGCCGCCCAGGCCGCCGGCTGCACTGACGTGATGATCCACGCCATCACCGACGGGCGCGACACCTCCCCGACTGGCGGGGCGGGCTACATGGCGAAGCTGGAGGCGGACATCGCCCCCACCGGGGCAAAGATCGCCACCGTCATCGGCCGCTACTACGCCATGGACCGGGACGCCCGCTGGGAGCGAAACAAACTCGCCTGGGACGCCGTCGTCCTCGGCCGTGGTGAGACCCGCACCGACGCGCCCTCCGCCGCAGTGGCCGCCGCCTACGCTGCGGAGCCGCGTGGCGATGAATTCCTCCTTCCCATGATCTTCAGCCACGCCGGGGAGCAGCGCTTCCGGGATGGCGACGTCCTCGTCTGGTTCAACTTCCGCGCGGACCGCTCCCGCCAGCTCACGGAGGCGTTCATGGACGCGTCGTTCTCCGGGTTTGACCGCGAGGTGACGCCGAAGATCGGCTGCTACTCGCTCACCGAGTACAAGGAAAGCTACGCCGCCCTAGGCGTGAAGGTCATCTTCGGCCCGGAGAGCCTGACGAAAATCCTCGGCCAGGTCGTTGCCGAAGCCGGCCTCACCCAGTTGCGCGCGGCGGAGACGGAGAAGTTCCCGCACGTCACCTTCTTCTTCAACGCCGGTGCGGACACCCCCTTCCCCGGGGAGGACCGCTACCTGGCCGTCAGCCCGAAGGAGGTGCCCACCTACGACAAAAAGCCCCAGATGAGCGCCCCGGACCTCGCCTTCGAGGTGTGGCGCCGGCTGGAGAAATACGACCTCGTCATTCTGAACTTCGCCAACCCCGACATGGTCGGCCACACCGGCGTCGTCGGGGCCGGTGTCCACGCCTGCGAGACCATCGACCTCGGCGTGCGCCTCATCGTGGAAAAAGTGCTCGCCCTCGGCGGGAAGCTCTTCATCACTGCGGACCACGGCAACTGCGAGACCATGCGCAACCCCGACGGCAGCCCCAACACCGCGCACACCACGAACCTCGTGCACGGCCTCTACTGCGCGGCTGACTCCGGCTCCTTCACCGTGCGCGACGGCCGCCTCGGGGACATCGCCCCCACCCTGCTGGACATGCTCGGCGTCGCCCAGCCGGTGGAAATGACGGGGAAATCCCTCCTCGTCAGGAAAAGCTGACCGCCTTTTCCCGTGACCCGGGCCCCCGTCCCCAACAGGACGCGGGGCTCGCCTCATATCAGCGCCCCAGCAGGTGCGTGATCCACTCCGGCGGACGCGGGTCCATGCCCGTGCCGAAGTAGAAACCGCACAGGTGAAAAAAGAGCGGGGCGGCAAAGCAGAGGGAATCAATCCGGTCCATGAAGCCGCCATGGCCGGCGATGGATGACCCCCAGTCCTTGGCTCCCAGATCCCGCTTGATGGCGGACATGACAAGGCCGCCGAAGAAGCCCGCCAGGCAAATGAGCAGCGCCATGAGCGCCGCCTGCCATGGGGAAAATGGAGTGGCCCACCACAGGCAGGTGCTGGCCGCCACCGTGGTGGCGATGCCGCCCACCGTGCCCTCCCAAGTCTTGCTGGGGCTGACACGCGGCGCCACGGGATGCCGGCCGCATGTCTTGCCCCACACGTATTGCAGGACGTCGCTCATCTGCACCGTCAGGACGAAAAAGAAGAGCAGCTTGGCATTCTGCCCTTCGTAGCCCTTGAGCGGCAGCGCCAGGAGCATGGGCATATGGCTGACGGCATACACGCACACGAGGAGCGCCCACTGGATCTTCGCCGTGCTGGCGAGAAAGCCGCTCGTCTCCCCCGTGAGCACCCGGCGGAACGGGATGAAAACAAACGCATACACGGGGATGAAAATGGTGAACAACCCATACCAGCGCACGCCCACCAGCAGATAGTGCAGCGGCAGAATGATGAAGAACGCCCAGAAAAGCACGGCGTGGTCCGCACGACCGGTGCGGTTGAGCGTGATGAACTCCCGCATCGCAAGAAAGGAGAGGCCGGCGAAAAGCAGCGTGGTGAAAAGCGGTCCGAGGGCCAGCGTGGTTCCGAAGATCGCCGCCATGACCCACCAGGAGCGAATGCGTGCGTTCAGGTTTGCCACGGTGGCGCGCCCCTTGTCCGTGGTGGCGCGGGCCGCACAGACGGCGCCGATGATGGAGGCCACCACTAGAATGCCCAGCACAGCGCCGAGCAGGTATTTCATTTGCTGGTCCATTGGTGGGGTCTAGCCGGCTGCGGAGGGTTCATCGACGAGAGCCGCGCGGGCGCGGAGAAGAAAGTCAGCCTTGCTTTCATCCTCCTGAAATTTGATCGGCTCCCGGAAATGAGCCTGCGCGATGATGGGAACGGGAAGGATGGTGCCCTTCGGCAGGATGCGGTTGAGATTTTCCAGATGGACGGGGACCAGCGGCACGGAAGGAAACCGTCTGGCCAGGTGGTGGAGGCCGCCTTTGAATTCGCCCACCTCTCCGTCGCTCCGGCGGGTGCCCTCGGGGAAAATGAGCACGCTGCGCCCCTGCTCCAGGCAGGCGGCCAGCTGCTCGATGGGGTTGTTTGCCCGCGTGATGCCCTGCCGGGCGATGAGCACCGCCTGAAAGAGTTCGCACGCAACCCAGCGCCGGGTGGCCGATTTTCCCCAGTAATCCAGAGCAGCGGCAGGCGAGGTCATCGTCCGGGTTTCATGAGGCAGGGCGGCCCACACGGCGGCGAAATCCAGATTGCTCATGTGGTTCGCATAGAACACAGCCTGTCCCTCCCCATGCGGCGGGGCCTGGAGGCGGCGCACTCCGGTGAAAAGACGGATGCCGGCGGCGAGGAGTCGGCGTTTCATGGTTTTTGAGCGGTCTGGCGGCGACGCAGGGCTCGGGAGAGCGCCGACAGGCGCCTGATGATCGTCGCCATGATGCCGAAATTCATGACAGCCAGCGAGAATGTAATAATTACACTTTCGACTTTATACAAGGAAATCCCGACCATGCTGAGGCAG
>JANOAS010000314.1:0-5646 GCA_031411255.1 bacterium | reverse complement strand
GCTGGACGCCTGCCCGGTGAGGCCTGCCATTTCCAGGAAAACCTCATCCCCGCTCCCGGCCTGGGAGACCCGCATGAAGCCGTCCTCACCCGCCGTGACGATGACCAGCCGGGGCCCGCAGAAGGACACGTGGCTGAGCGGGGCGCTGTGCTGGCGGGCGCGGATGGCGATGTTGAACTTGTTGTAGACACTGCAGAGGAGCACCGCCCCGTTCGCACACCCTGCCATGAGGCGGGTGCCCTCCGGCTGCCAGACGCTCGCGGTCACACGGGCCGGAGCCTTGATGCTGCCGATCCCAGACCCGGTCTCCAGATCGATGACATCGAGCACCCCGTCGTGGGAAATGACGGCGCTGGAGTCCACGGGATTCGCAAGGAAAAAGTCCCCCGCAGCCGGAGCGTCCCGGATGATCCTGGATTTCCCGTCCGCCAGCGTCACGAGGACGAGGGCGCCCTGCGGATGGTCACCGCCCGGTGCGAGGCGCAGCCCCACGGAGCCCTCGCCCTTCATGAAAACCGGAGTGAACCCGAGCGCCACCGAGGCCGTCGTCTGCCAGGAGCCGCAGGGCTGCACCCCGGCGGGATCGCCAGCGGCGGACGGTGCGCTCTGGCGGTCCGCCCTGAAGCTGGAAAACCGCCACACCCGCACGAGCCCGCGCGCCGAGTGAACGGCGATCAATCCCCCGCCAGGGCTGAACTCCAGCCGCTCCGGCACCCCGTCCTCCGGCCGGCGTGTGGCCGCCTCGTCAAAGGAAAGCACCTCCATCCCGTCGCTGGTCCGGATGACGTGGACAATACCATCCCGCACCCAGGCCGCGTGCCGCAGTTCCGCGCTGAAGGCGGCCGCCCGCGCTCCGGCTGGCAGCGGCAGCGGAGCACGCGCTTCAAAGGAATACCCCGTGAGCAGGGTGATCGCCGTGTCACGCACGACCGCCGGATTTCCGCGGGAGCCCGCCCGCCGCAGTGCCGACAGCCCGCGCGAACGCCGCCCTGGCTGGTGATCCGAAACGGCCGCCTGCGCCTCATCCAGGGCCGCAGCACCCGCACTGGCCAGCCGCCGCGCCTGCTCTGCGGCGTGGCTGTTCCTCGTCGCCAGCACGTGTGTGCCCAGCACGCAGGCCAGGAGAAAAATGACGGCGGCCAGCCCCGCCACCACCGGCCTGCGCCGGCACCACCGCCAGCCGCGCCGCACCGGGCCGGGTCTCCGCGCCAGCACGGGCAGCCCGGCCTGCCAGCGGGCCAGGTCCTCGGAAAATTCACGCGCCGTGGCGTAGCGCTCCGCCGGGTTTTTCTCCAGGCAGTGCAGGCAGACGGTCTCCAGATCCCGGGGCACCTCCGCCCGCACGCTCCGCAGCGGGCGCGGCTCGCTCAGCTGCACCTGCTGCAGCACCTCGTGCAGGCTGGCCCCGGCAAAGGGAGCCCGCCCCGTGAGCAGGTGGTAGAGGATCGCCCCCATGGCATACACGTCCGAGGCGGGACCGGTGCGCGCGTTTTCCCCGCGCGCCTGCTCCGGCGCCATGTAGGCCGGACTGCCCAGCACCTGCCCGGTGCGGGTGCGGTGGGAGACGTGGCCCGCATCCAGCACCTTCGCCAGGCCGAAGTCACCCACAAACGGCCGGCCCGCCTCATCCAGCAGAATGTTCGACGGCTTCAAGTCCCGGTGCAGGATGCCCGCGCCGTGCATCGACTGCACCGCGTCCGCCACAGTGCGCAGCAGCGCCACTGCCTCCTGCGCGGGCACCGCCCCCCCGGCCAGCCGTGCCGCCAGAGTGCCACCGCCGATCAGAGTCATCACGAGAAACGGCGTGCCGTCATGCTCGCCCACCTCATGGATCGGCACCAGGTGCGGATGCCGCAGCGCCGCGGCCGCCTCCGCCTCCGCCCGGAACCTCCGCCGCGCCTCCGGCGTCGCCAGCTCGCCTGCGGCCAGAGTTTTCAGCGCCACCTCAGCGCCCCCCGCCAGTGGCACCGCCCGGTAGACCACCCCCATGCCACCGCGCCCCAGTTCCTCGAGCAACGTCCACCTTCCCATTGTCCGGTTGCTGTCCGGAAACTCCGCCGCCGCCTCCAGCGCCCCGGCCAGCACGCAGTGCGGACACAGCATCGACGGCACCCCCGGGGGCAGGCTGTGCCCGCAGTCCGGACATTTGCGGCTGGTCGGCGCCTCAGCCATGGCTCACGAGGACACGGCCTCCATCAGGTGGCGGATTTCACCATCCAGCTCCTGCTTTGACGAAACCGTCCGCGCCACCACCTCGCGGATCAGCTCCTGCAGCCGTCCCCGCATCCGCCGGGCGGACATTTTGACGGCATTTTCCGTCATGCCCAGCCGCAGCGCTATCTCTGACTGCCGCTCCTCCGCCTCCGCCCCGGAAAAGAGGGCCGCGAAAAGCTCCCCCTTGCCCGCCGCCTCGCACTCCGCGCCCAGCTTCAGCCGCGCCTGCTCCAGCACCTCCAGCGCCCACCGCCGGTCAAAGACGCGGTCCGGGCTCTCCCCTCCCGGCGTCTCCAGAGCCTCCCTCGCGGCCTCGGACTCCACATCCAGCGAGAATGCCACCTGTCCCCCGCCCCGCCGCTGGGCCCGGCTCTTGTCCCACTCGTCGCTCAGAAATCCCTTCAACATCACCAGCAGATACGAGCGAAACCTCCCCCGCTCCCGGTCCGCCCGCTGGACGGACTCCTGGCTCAGCAGCTTCAGGAAAAACGCCTGCGTCAGGTCCTCCGCATCCTCCCGCGACTTCCCGCTGCGCCGCACCCACGCATGCACCGGCCGCCAGTACGCCCGGCACAGTGTCTCCAGCGCCTGCGCCCGCGTCACCTCGTCAGACCGCGCGGCGAGCACGACCGTCCACTCCGTCACGGGAAACAGCCCCTGCTGCTGCTCTGACGTCTCCACCCCGCCCTGCTTGTTCCTGGAGTACTCCACCGGCGTCAATCATGGCGCACCCGCCGCAATGCGAAAGTCCCATTTCCTGCCCGCCATCGGCCCGGCAAGACCGCTCCCGGCTCGAACGCAGCCACCAAAGATTTTTTGCACAACCCTTCATTGTTCCATTCCCCAATTCCGAACAACCTTCCATTTCCACCGCCCCGGGCCCCGGCCCGGAAAAAGCACCGGCTCGCCCTTTCCAAACGGCGTCTACCAGTCCACCGATGGCCGCTCCCGGTCCAATTATAGCCGCTCACAATCCAAAAACGTCCTCTTCAAGTCCACAAACGGCCTCTCTCCTGTCCTAAATGGAAGAGTGGCGTCCCCAGGGGGCAGGCCAGAATTCCAAAACGGTGGATCGCAGTCTCCAAATGGCAATCCCCCTCTCCAAACGGCGTCGCACGGAGCCAAGAGCCGCATGTTGCCACCCCGCGCCAAAGGGGAGCCCGCAGGATTCCCCCTTGTTGACCAGGGGTTCCTGCAAACCTGGCAAAAAACCGGCCTCGCACCCTCGCCGCCACGCCGCGCCGGGGGGCCGGGGCCACGTCGCCCGGTCGCTCGGCCCTCCCTCCCGCTCCCCATTTCCGAAACCATCGCAGCACCGCTTCCGACCGTGGTTTCGCTTCAGGGTGCCACAGACACCCTGGTCCGGAAAAACCGCTGGGCACCCGGTGTCGCTGCAGCCCGAACTTTCAACAAACTTGGCGAATCCAGCTCGACATTCAGCCCGGCCGAAGTCCAGCTCCCGGCGGTCAAATCCGGGCTGGACTCCACGTTGTAGAGAACGCCAGCCACTTTTGGGATCGCCCAAACCAGCCCTCCCCCATCCCACACCGGTCCCCGCAGGAGTGTGCGATCCGGCTGCCGGGGATCGCGGGAAAAGGCATACTCCACCAGGTTCGTCAGCCCGTCGCCATCCCCATCCGCGTCCAACGGCGCATCCACCGCTCCCAGCGCATCCAGCCGCCACTCGGCCAGAGCCGTCAGCGTGGTAAAACTCAGGATCTCCCCCATGCCTGGCCCGCCGCTATTTTCACCGACAGCACGGTAATAATACGTCGTGCCCGGCAGGAGTCCGGTGAGCGCGGACGAGACGGCGAGCGGAGAGGAACCTGTGAGTCCCGTCTGATAGGCCGTCGTGTACCGCGGTTTGATTTCCCGTACACTGAAGAAGTAACCGTCATTGATAAAAATGCGCCCGTCCGGGCCAACTGCGACGCCGGTTGGGGCATTGACGTAGGCATATTTGTTGTCTGTATCGAGCACGCCAGCCGGGGGATTGCCACCGACGAGGACTGCGACTTTTCCCCACGGGTCAATGCGAAGGATCTCACCAGGCGAGTCAAAAAACCAATCAGACGGATCGGCAACGACAAGGTTTCCAGCCAGGTCAAGGGCCAGCCCCACAGGGGTACCGAGCTGCGGCCCTCCGACCGTTCCCGTTGGTAGCGTGCCCCGCCCGGTGCCAGCCAGAGTGCTCACAACCCCGGCAGTCGAAATCCGCCGAATCCGGCCGTTCAAGGTGTCTGAGATCCACACCGTGCCGTCTGCAGCGGCAGCCACCCCGTCAGGATGATAAAACATGGCTGCCTCGGCAGGACCATCGGCAAATCCTTCCTGGCCGTTCCCGGCAATCGTAGTCACCAAACCCCCCGGCGTTATTTTTCTGATTCGGTTGTTCCCCGTGTCGGCCACGAAGACGTTGCCAACGCCATCCACGGCGACTCCGAATGGGCGGTTGAACTTCGCCTGCCCGCCCAATCCATCGGCAAAACCGCCCGGCGAAGACCCGGCCAGCGTGGTCACCATACCGGCCGGGTTGATTTTCCTGATCCGGTTGTTCTCACTGTCCGCCACATAGAGATTTCCCGCCGCATCCACCGCCACCCCGGCTGGATACGCAAATCTGGCCGCCTCCCCCACGGCATCCACCATGCCCGGCTGGGGGATGCCAGCAACAATGCAGACAACACCACTCGGGGATATTTTGCGGATCTGGTGATTGATGTAGTCAGCCGTGTAGATATTTCCCTCCCTGCCCACGCAAATGCCATCCGGTTGATAAGCACTCGCTTGATGTCCGCCCAAGTTCGGAACCGGCCCCAGTGTTGCCCGCTCCGTGCCGGGAATGGTTCTTATCGTGGAAGCGAGGGTGGGATGTGTAGCCCACTCAAACCAGGCCTGCACAAGATTTGAGTAGGGATTCACGCTGCCCCACACCGTGGCGGAACGGCTCCTAACCATCGTCGCCGGTAGGGACGCGACCGGCGGGTAAACCTTGACCGCGAAGGTCTGCGTGAAACGCGAATTGGCCGCGCCTACCCCGTCATCCACGGTGACAGAAATGTTCGCAATCCCGGTTCTGTTGGCAGCAGGGGCAATCGTCAACCTCCCGGTGGAATCTGGGTTCGTGTATTCCACGACGGGATCAGGAAGAAGCTCTGGATTGTCAGACGTTGCGGAAATCGAGAGCGTGTCAGATCCATTTTCCAGCCGCCCTGGTCCGACTCCCTCAATGCTCACCACGAAGGGTGGTGAATTGACAGGCAGCGCCGGCAGGCTGGTGATGGGAAGCATCGTGGGAGGATCATTGACCGGGGTCACCGTCACCTGGAAGCTCGTCGAGGTGCTCAACAACCCGTCACTAACGGTCAGAGTGATGACAGTCGTCCCATGCCTGTAAGGAACCGGAGAGACCATCACTGACCGACTCGATCC
>JANOAS010000313.1:0-28619 GCA_031411255.1 bacterium | reverse complement strand
CTCAGCATCCGCCTGCGGGCCTCACCGCGGTCCTCGAGTTGGATGCCAAAGTCGTGGTCTCGGCCACGGTCACTTGGCAACCCGTCCCCGGCGCGGTTTCCTACAAGCTGGAGTTGTTCAACAACAACACTTGGACAGTGGTGAATGCCGCGCTCAAAGAAACCCGGTTCGTCTTCGTTGATCCGCCAGACCTGATTGACGCCTTGGTCCGCATCACGACGAATTGCGCCGATGGTACATCCGAGCCCTCCGGGTCGGTGAACTTTGTCCAGGGAAAAGCCGCCACACCAACCAGGGACCCGCTCCAAACGCTCCTGGACGGAGGCATCAAAAAGTTGAGTGAAACACCGAATCTGACGCCGGAACAGACCAAGCTGCTGGAGGACCTGCGCTGGCTGCAGAGGAAGCTGCCCGAAGTGAAAAACCCCGACGAGCGGGCGGGTCTGCTGCAGAAGGTCACTGAAATGCTGCAGGGTTCCGGAGCAAAAGGGCCCGCCGGCTACCAGCGCGTTCCCGCCAAACCCGGAACGGGCGGGACAGGAACCATCAAAAAACTCATCCGACCCTAGCCATGCCACTCATCGACCATTTCGACCGCATCGCCGTCATTTCCCTGCCCCACCGCGCGGACCGCCGGGAGCGCCTGCTGGCGAACCTGCGCCAGCGCGGCCTCGCGGAGGAACACGACCTCACATGGGCGGAGGCCGTGGACGGCAGGCGTGAGCCCCTGCCCCCGTGGTGGAAGCAGGGGCCCGGCGCCTGGGGCTGCCGCGCCTCGCAGCTTGCCGTGCTGGAGGCGGCGCGGCGCGATGGTCTGGAGACGGTGCTCATCCTGGAGGACGACGCCCACTTTCACCATCGCGCTGCGGAGTGGCTGGACATGCTCATGCCCCTGCTGCCGGACGACTGGGACTTCTTTTTCCTGGGCGGCCAGCACATGCGCGCCCCCACCCCCACCGCCGATCCCCGCCTGCTGCGCGGCCGGGGAATCTCCCGCACCCACGCCTACGCCGTCCACCGGCGGGCCTTCGACTCCGTCATTCAGAACGTGGGCGACCGCTCCCTTTACGAGGCTCCCCCCCGCTTGCAGCACATCGACCACCAGTTCGCCGACGGGCATTCCTCCGGTCTGTGGAGAGCCTACGCCCCGGCCTGGTGGCTCGCCGCCCAAGAGGAGGGCCAAAGCAACATCGCGCGGCAGGCCTACCCCCGCCGCTGGTGGGTGCCGGGCAGCCACTACTGGCGCCTGCCCTTTGTCCAGCCCCCGCAGGCCGGCGCCGGCGCGGAGTGGATTTACCAGCCGGAAAATGCGGAGGCGGAAATCCCCCCGGACCAGCTCTCACGCGCCTTCTGGCTGCGCCGCATCGCCGTCGAGGCCTGGCGCCAGGGCCGCCTGCCCTCCTGCCCGCTCAACCCGGAGGAAATCTCCCGCCTCTGGCCCGGCGGCCACCGCTCCACGCCCAGCCTTGCGGAACTCGCGCACCTCGCCGACTACCCTGCGAACCGCCTTTTTCCCCACGCCTTTGCCTCTGCCTCGAACCCAAACAACTAAACCAAAACAACCACACTAATGCTCATCAAGCTCTACACCTTCGTCGGCTGCACTGCCGCCCTGCGCTTTTACATCAATCGCTCCAGCGCCCCGGACAAGGCCGCCGCCCTCGCCGCCTGCGGCCAGCTCACCGGTGTGGCCGAATCCCTGCTGGCAGCCGTCGGCGACAATACAAGCGAAGCCGCCTTCAAGGAACTCTGTGGCGAACACGTCGTCACCGTGCTCGAGGCCATCGAGGCCCTGCGCGCCACCTCCGTCGATGAGGAATTCAACGACACCATCCTCTCCCTCCTCGAGCACTACTACGCCGCCGCAGACGCCCTCGCGGGAGGTGGCGGCTGCACCGGGGCCGTGGATGAAGCCTCCAGCATGGGATCAGTAATCTAGCCCATGTCCGAGCCTCCCGCACCAGATCGAGCCCGCGTCGCAGCCAGCGCAGCGGTATTCCCTGACACCACCTGGACCGCCATCATTGCGCTCCAGGGGGAGGACGGGAGCATCGCGCGTGAAAGGGCCCTGCGCCGGTTGTGCGAGTCGTACTGGTTTCCCCTTTACGCCTTCGCGCGCCACCGGGGCCTTCAGCGCGCGGATGCGGAGGATGCGGTGCAGGGGTTTTTCACCTCCATCGGGGATGCCGAATTCTTCAGCCAGGCGGATCAGGACAAAGGGCGGCTGCGCACCTTCATCCTGACCGCCTTCACCCGCCTCATGCGGGCTCGCAGCATCCACGAGAACGCCCAAAAACGCGGCGGCGGTGCCCTGCACCTTTCTCTGGACACGGATCAGGCGGAGGCCTGGCTCCTCGCCGATCCGAAAACCTCCGGCGGCGACGCCACCCTCGCCTTTGAGCGCCACTGGGCGAAAAACATCATCCGCACCGTCATCGCCGGCCTTCGGGCCGGAGAGGCGGGGTCGGAAAAAGCCACCGCCCGCTTTGATGTCCTCAGCCGTTTTCTCAACCCGGAGACCTGCACCGGCTACACCGTGCGCCAGGCCGCGAAGGACCTGGGCATGTCTGACGCCGCCTGTGAAAAGGCGGTGCAGCGCCTCCGCCAAAACTTCCGCCACGCCGTGCGCCAGCAGGTGGCCGGCACGCTCAACAATCCAGACGAAACCTCCGTCATGGAGGAAATGGTCCAGCTGCAGAAGGCGCTACTCTCCGTTCTCTGAGAAGGAAAGTGCCGCAGCGCCCACCCGGCTGGACTATTCCTTCGGGATTTCGTTCACCGTGTAATAGGCCTTGTCATGGAGCAGGTGTCCTCCGTCCTGGGAGGTCAGCTTGGAGAAATCAAAATCGTGGATGTGATCCTCGGTGATTTTCTCCAGACGAACCATGACCGAAAGTCCGTCCTCCGAAGGAACCGCCCCGGTCACGCGCGCAGTGGTCTGGTCCACCTCCGGACTGCCATAGGCGCCGTGGTAAATGTGGGTGTAGGTCGTGATGTTGTAACTGTCAGGCCTTGCCGCAGCCACTTTGTCCACGGGCTTTGTGAAGGTGACGAGGAAGCCGTCCTTCTTGATGTTGATCTCCTTGATCTCGAAGGGCAACGTGCCGTTCCAGTCGATCCGCTGAATGGCGAACGGCTCCGTTCCGCGCACCGGCCACTGGCTGTTCGTCGTGAAGCCTCCGGCCATGAGCTGCCCTTTCGGCGTAAACTCAACATTCATGATGCCGGTGGCCAGCCCTTCGCGGAAGGGATAGCACGCCCCCTGCCACACGCCGTTGATCTGCTCCGTCGTGGCCCGCATGATGATGCTGAGGCTGTAGTCACCCAGGAAAAGCTGGTTGTCGAACGGGCCAAACTTCCCTCCAGTTTTGTTGAGCTTGAATCCGGAAATCGACCGTCCCATTTTGATGTAAGGAAACTTCACCGCCGGCGGCACCAGTTCTTTGACCCGCCTTTTTTCAACGCTCATCCGCGAGTCGCTGTTCGGCTCCGCCTCCGGGGCCTTCATGCCAGGAACGTAGGGATACCAGTTGTAGCTGGCCGGATGCCCGAGAAACGCCCCCTCTTTCAGGTGCTTGAGCGAACAGCAGCCGTTCCATGGTCCCTGGCTCTCGATCACAAACATCACGCCTTCGGCATTCGCACCCACGCCTCCGGGGCTGCGCAGTCCGCTGCACACGGGGATCATTTTTCCACCCGACGTCACCTTCACCGCCCATCCGCGGAAAAGATTGTGGGATTCATACGAACCGCTCAGCCCCAGCGCCACCCAGGTGTTTCCTTCCGCATCAGGCTTCGAGCCAAAGGCGAACTCGTGGCCCTCGGCATAGCCCCAGTTGCTCGTTAGCGCATCATAGTTGTCGGCCACACCGTCGCCATCCACGTCCGAGATGCGGGTCACCTCTCCCCACGTCGTAGCCGTCATGGCTCCATCCCTCGATGAAAGGGAAAATATCTCATCCTGCCCGCTGGCGAAAAGATGGTACTCCGGCTGGGGCGGCGAGTCGAAGGCGCCCTTGATGAAGTAGATGTCCCCCCTCCTTGTCCCCACAGCCAGCCTCCCGTCGGGCAGGATTTCAAAGCTTCCGGGGCGCATCGGCACCGTCGGCGGGATGGGGACGTTCACGATGGGGTAATACTTCGCCTCCTCGGCAGCCGTCCCCCACTGAGCGCCCAGATCCTCGTCTGCACGAAGACATGGCGTGAGCAAACAGGCCGCAAGAACCACAACCGCCGGGCGGCAGCTGGCGTTGATCGTTTGGATGTCTGGCTGATACATGATGGAAAAACGGCTTCGAGCTGAAGGTGTCCTAGAGAGTTCTGAGCTTGCCCAACAACAATTCATCCTGCGCGCGGAGAGCCAGAGCAGCTTGGTGGGAATTGTCGTTCTTCGTGCAGACCAGGACGTGGGGACTGCCTTTCGCTAGTGTTGTAAAATCCAGATCGAGAGCATGTCGCTGGATGAAAGATTCAAGAACAGACCGCTCGGCCTGGGGGCGTGCAAAATGATGCGCTTTGGCATCCGGGTCCGCCATGAAAGCGCGGAGTTCCTGAATGGGGTCACCCTTTTTGGAATACGAATGATAGAAGGGATAGCCAGTTGAGGAAGGATTTGCCTCCGGACAGGGGCGGGTCCAGTCCGGGAACGGAGGCAGCGGGCGCTCAACTTCCATGCTTAGGACACCAATTGCGGAGGAAAGCAGATCCGGTCCCAGAGATTCGGCTCGTTTCAGATGCGGGGCGAGGGATTTGTTGACGAGCACAGGGCCGGTTACGTTCCTGATATGGCTCAGGGAGCCGTCAGACTGAAGGAATTCGAGTGCGGCCTTGCGGTGCCGCTCCCGTGTGAGCAAGTGTGAGGCTGAGAGGAGAATTTTGGCTTCTGCAACCTGGACTGATTCTCCTTTGGATGAGCGTCTATCAAGGGATGGTCTGAAGGACTGATGGGGGCCGAGGCCAGCCAAGTGGGGCGCGATGTTTTCGACCCGCTTGGCGTCGTGGTTGCCGGCCAGGACACCCAGCACCTGGAAAAGTGGCTTGCGGGAAAACTTTAGATCCGATTTGAGCAAAAGAGAGCAAGTCGCATCGAAAACTTCGGCCCCAAAGGACTCGAACAACTTCTCCCAGAGCGTGGAATCGCAAATAACAAATGCTGCCGGCGGCAATTTCTCCAGCACCTCCTGCAGCAGCCCGTGCGATTTCGCTTCCGCCACGGCAAAAAGTAACAGCCACAGCGGGTCGTTTTCGAAGTCGTAGTACAGCGTGTATTCGTTCAGGTTGGGCAACTTCCCAGGATAAAGAGCAATTGCCGCCCTGGCGAGCCGGTGAAAGGGGGACCCTTCCTTGGTGTTCTTTCCGCCGGCCAGTTGCTGAAGCTTGACGCAGGCCCCATGCAGGTTTTGCTGGCAGCGCATGTTTTCCTCATCCTCACTGGCCCACAAAACAATGGCGGCTCGCCGGTACCAGTATTCCATGGTGCAGCCTGCGTTCCCCGTGTAGCCCTCAGCCGCCTTCTGGTGCGGGTCGCCAGCTGAGATGGATTCGGTCGCGATGATGGCCTCTGGCTCGATCAGGTAATCTCCAAGGCCCACACTTCGGTCACGCGAATCTCTCCAATGCGAAATGATGAGCGATTCCTCATGGATTTCTCCCATGGTGCCGTCCTTCGGATCCCGATATCGTGACCGGCCCCGATGGCCGTAGCCGTAATCGTCCTCATAGCCTTCGAGTTCACCCGACTGATGAAGCGTGACCAGGGCCAGATGTGCCGTGATCCCGGCCTTCTTCGAGGCCTCCATAAGCGCGAATGCCCGGGCCTGGTCGTTGCCCTTGAGGTTGTGCAGAGCCAGATTTGCCTCGGTATAACTGTGCTCCAGCAAAACAGCGGAGAGACGCCCCTTCCGCTCTCCCTTCAAAGCCGCCAAGGCGGGCAACAAGCGCTTCGACTGCGCAGTGGCAGGGAGGTTCAGCTGGGATGCATCCCCCTTTTCCAAACGCAGATTATAGGCCACACAAAAGCGATAGCCTGAGAGCACGGGCTGCACCTCGTGTTCGCAATCCGCGAAAAATGCTCCGAACTGAAAACCACGGCGGCGCGAGGGATCACTGAAATCGATCATCACCTCCTGTCCATCGTGCCGGATGAACAGCCTGCCACCTTCATGCTCTGAAGGAAGCGCAATTATCAACGAGCCAAACATGGAGTCCAGCTTTTCCGTATCCCTGTGCGGCTTGAAATGCCCGCCCTTGCCGTAAATTAGCAATTTATAGGGAAGCGCTGAAACACGGCCTTTGATCCCCAAATCCGCAGATATGGCATCGACTGTTTTCTTGAGAAACTTCGACCATTCTGCTGACCCGAAAGAGAACGTATCAGCGTCGATCTGCCAGCATTTTCGTACTTTTTCATCCATCACAGTGCGCGTGCCCTTGCCAAAAGGAGCCGCCTCAGCCAGAGCTGTCAATTCTTTTGCCTGGCCGGCTGTCAGGGGAAACGAAACCTCCCCCAAACCTTGCACACAAAGTTGCGGCAGGAAAAATGGAGCAGCCCCTGCGGAGTGGAATTTTCCAGTTCCGGTGATACTCGAAAGTTCGGATAGAATGGCGCTACTTGCATTCATGGGTGTACAGGACTTTGATCAGTATTGCTGTGATGGCTCAAACGCGGGCTGTGGGAGGATTGCATCTTCGCGCACCATTCACCATTGGTATTCGAGGGTGAGAGTGGAGCGCCCCTTGGGCAGTGTGAGCGGAATCAAAACTTCGCCAGCCTCGCCGTCCCTGAGGATGCCTTTGTGCTCGCTGGTGATGCGGAGTTCCAGCTGCTCCAGCCCAAAGCTCCGGTTGGAGTGCACCGCGACTTTTTTGCCTGCCGCAGCGCGGAAATAGAACGGCTGTATCCCGTCCGGAGCTTCGAAGGTCAGCGTCCGCTTGAAATAGGCCTTGCCGGCCACGTCCTTCACGTCCTCAAAATAGTCCTGCACTGAGACATCGCCATAGTGATAAAGGAAGGTCGGGCGGCGCTTTGCGTCGAGGTGGTAGCCGCGGAACTGGTAACCCTGATCCTGCGGAAACGCCTGGTTCGATTTTCCCTTGTAGGGCCAGTTGTCCTCCATGGTTTTGAGCCGGTGAAACGGAATGCCCGGCGGGAACGTGATAGTCCCTGTTCCCCTCGGGTTAAAATGGCCCAGCTCAACACTCGCGAACTCACCTTTCCAGAGCTGGCGCAGGGCCATTTCCCCGGAATCGAAGGCGAGGCTGATGCGCTCCGGATATCCCACGCCTATTCCCCGATAGCCCACCGGGCTCTGGCCCCGGCAGAGTTCAGTCGTGTCGCTGACGCGGATTTCGTTCGACTGGCGTGACAACCCTGCCGGCTTTTTCGCCCGGGGTCCGTCCTCCAGGTAGGCCCAGAGGGCTTCGATTTGCTGTGCCGTGTCTCCGCCCAGGATCTTCGGCCTAGTGGACTGGCCCTCCGGCCAGTAGCTGGGCATGATCACTGTGGGGTGAAAGCGGGAGGGCTGCCGCATGTACAGAATGAACCAGTTTTTCTGAAGCCGGCTCGTCACCTGGCCAATGTCCAGCGCGCTGATTTCGCCCGATTTCTGTCCGTTGAATTCATGGCAGGCGATGCAGCCAAGTCCTGCCACACCGATCATCTCATAGCCGGCGGCCTTGGACTCCTGTATGTTGGCCACCTTCGGCAGCACCGCCTCCTCCAGCTTGTCCACCCGGCCAAACAACTCCACCAGATGCCCCACATTCGCTTCGCCAAACTGAGGCATCGAGGCATCCACATAGTCGCGCTGGCGTTTGCCATGCAGCAGCACGTCTGCGAGCCAGGCCGGAGTGAGCTTTGCCCCCACCTGCGAGAGCGGCGGCGGAACCCGGCCCTGGTCTCCCAGCGCCGGCTGGGTGCCGGTGAAAAGCGCCTTCCGCTCCGGCGCCACGCCTCCCAGCCCGGTGCGTTCATGGCAGGCGAGGCAGTTGAAGGTGACCAGCGTTTTATTGATCCGCTGCAGGTCGTCGAGCTGGGGCTGCTCCGCCTTCGGCAGGGCTGCTGTGATCCAGGCTCTCTGTTCCGCCGTCAGGGAAAAACGCGGCCAGGGTCCGTCCACCCCGCTCAAACATCCTCGCCCCGCATCCAGTTTGGCAAACGCAGTAGCGGGAGCAGCTGGAATCTGAAGATCGTTGTGGCAATTCGCGCAGTCGAATTTCGCGAAGTTTTCCCGTCCCCGGGCCGCCAGGCCGGCGTCCACTTTGAGCGCTTCAAGGACCGGGACCACTTCATTTGAGATGGACAGCAACAATGAAGGAATCGCCTGCCGATTGAATCCAGGTCCCTCCATTTCGCAGGAGAACTTCGGCTCACGCCCGGTGTGAAAATAAGTGAGCTGGAGCTTTCGCCAGCCCGCAGCCAGTTCCGCCGTTTCCCGGAACTGCTTCGTCCCCCGCCGGTCGCTCGGCTCCTGCTTGATGACTGACTTTCCATCAATCAACAGCGTGCCGCCATTCATCGTCAGGTAAAAAGTGTAGCGCCCCGCAGTGGCGATGTTGATCCAGCCGTCATATTTGATGGCCGTGTGATGCTGGATCTTCCCCAGACCTTCCAGGGAAAGGTCATTCACTTGGCCGGCACGTTCTGCCTTCACCTTTTCACTCTCCAGCCCCTCCCAAACCTGACCGCGATAGAGCGTGTAGGAAAGCGCGCCCGGCACGCGAGTCTCCTGGAGAAGGAAATGGGCGATGCGCTCCACATCCTGCCCCTGCAGCCGCATGTCCGGCATGCGCCCGGAGGGACGGCTCGCGTGCGGCTGGCGCAGAAATTCCACGAGGCTTTTCTGGCTGTACTTTTTCTCCAGCGCGCCGAGGGGCACAGATCCCTCAGCGGGCAACTCGGCTCCCTTGTCGTCGCGCGGAGCGTGGCACGCCGCGCACCCCCTGGAGTGAAAAAGCACCCGGCCCAGTCCTGCCGCCACGGCATCCGGAGGCTGGAGGGAAAAGTCATTCTGCCTCAGCGACAGCAGAAAATGCGTCAGCGTCGTTGCAGCCTGCTTTTTCTCCTCCACACCCAACCGCGCCAGCGGGTCCGGCATGGTGGTGCCGGGCTTGACTCCGTGGGGATCCCTGATGAAGTCTTCAAGGTATCGCGGATTCACACGCGAACCGACTCCGGCGAGTCGCGGCGCTTTTTTCGAGGACTCCGTCAGAGACGGGTCCACCGAGTGGCAGGCAACGCAGTTGAGTTCCTCGATCAACACCTGCCCCTTGAGTCGCGGCTCCAGCTGGCTGGCCGCGATGCCTGATACCACCGGAGCAGCCGGTGCGGCCGAAGCTCCGGCCAGGTGCAGCAGCACGGCAAGGATGCCCGGTGTCACATGTTTTAGCAGGGCCGGGGAAAAACGAAGGGGCAGAGAGGGCGTCATGAAAATGCGGAAAAAACAATGTAATCGGGCAACAGAGCTGGCGATGATGCACGTGGATTATTTTTGCTCAAGCCATCGTGTTCGAGCCTCGGAGCCGAGGGAAGGGCTCGATGCGACCCAGCGTCTGGCGGCGGAGGAATCGGTTTTCAGCCAGTGGCTGACGACGGTGTCCAGACTGGCATTGCGCTGTCCGTCGTTGGCAATGCTTCCAGCCCAGACGGCAGCGCTGTCGGGATCAGTATCACGCAGGCGTGTGGCGAAGGTGCCCACGGCCGCATCACGCGACTGCCCGGGCGGCAGTGTGCTCAGCCATGCACTGGCACTGAAAGGATCGCCCTCAACCCAGTCGGCCAACACCTGGCCGTAGGCAGTGCCTCGAACGTTCCCCTCCTCCGGCAGTTGAGCAGCCCATCGGGCGGCTTCAGCAGGACTGCTTCGGGCGAGGGAGCGGGCAACTTGACTGGCGGCGGCCTCCAGATGCGCAGGGTTGAGTTCGTCCAGCCGGGCGGCGGCGGCCTTCGGGTCTTGCTGGGCCAGGCGCCCCACGGCACTGGCGAGAAATTGATCACGCGCCGCCCCCTCGGGAAGCTGCCGGCCAAACGCGATGGCGGCCTCCGCATTTTTTCCAGCCCAGTGCTGCGCAATCTGGGGCAGCAATCCCGTCTCCGCCTCTTTGCCAAGACTCAAGGCAAACGCTGCTGCTGCTGACGGATCTTTCTGCGCCCACATCCAGCCGACCTCGTTGAGCGAACTGCGCTGGGCGTCCCCCGGCGGCAGGCTGCGGGCCCATTCGATGGCTTTGGCAGGGTCACTTCGCGCCCAAGTGGCGGCGGCGTTGGTGATGGCTTGATTGCGCGCCTCACCCGGAGGCATTTCGAGGGCGTACGAGGCCGCGCCGTGGGCATCCCTGATGGCGAGCTGGGCTGCGTAGTCCCGCATTGTCGCATTCTTCAGCGCTCCGGTGGACATTTGGTCGATGAGGCTTCCCGCAGCCTTGAGATCGCACGAGCCCAGCGTGTCCATCACGGTCGAAATGGCACTGTTTTTATGCTCACCGTCTGGGAGCGTGGCGATCCAGCTGGTGATGCCTGCCACATCGCTGGAAGCCCACGTAGTAAGGGTGGAATTCACAGCGGTGTTGCGGGCGGCGGGATCGCCGATGGACTCAGCCCGCTGCATGCACGCCTGCGGATCCGTCAGCGCCCAGCGCTCGGCAACCGGGCGCAGGGCACGGTCGCGATCCTGGGTGCCGGCCAGAGCCACCGCCTGCGCCGCCGCTGCCGCCGGATCTTTACTCACAAGTTCGTTGAAGACGACCAGAAACGTATTGTCCGAAACTTCCTCCCGTGGCAGCGACATTATGTATTGGTGGGCTGCGTCCGGTTCGGTCTTGGAAAGACCGCTCGCCAGTCCATAAATGGCGTGTTCCTGAATTTTGCCGTGCGGCAGCTGGCTGATCCACTGCATTGCTCCGGCTGGATCATTCACCGCCCATGTGTTCATGGCCGCCCTTGCCGCCGCCCCGCGGGTGATCAAGTCTGGCAACGCCAGCGCATAGGCAGCTGCCGCCGCTGGATCCAGTTCCGTCCAGCGTGCCACGAGCATGGGCAGTACCGAATCGCGGTCACGTGCCGGCATTCTCGACGATTCCTCAATCGCGGAGGCCACTTGGGCGGCATTCATCGCACTCACGGAATGATATAAACCGTGCTGCCGCTGCATTTCAGATTTCCCTCTCAGCGAATGCGCCAGCGAAGCCAGGCCCGCCGCACCCTCCCCCCGGCCGCCAACGCTGTTTGGCCTGACAGGGGAAACTCCCTGCGCTTCTTTTTGGGCGGCGGCGCCCCTGTCATTCGACCAATACCCGACGAAACCACCAAAACCCAGACAACAAACGCAGGCGAGAGGCCAGACAGCCCCTCCGTTGAGAGGAGGAAAATTCATACCCCCCATCTTGGCAGGGAAGGCAACGGCTGGCAAGTGTTACTCTGGCGCGTGAAGGCGGGCCGCGATGGCATTCCCCTTCCAGCCCCTCACTTCACCACAACAGCCGAATCCAGTGCCGCAAGCAACCGCCCCGCCCTGCTTTCAGGTGAAACATGACCGGCTTTTGCCAGAGCCTGCGCCGCCTCCGCCCAGGGCGAACCCGCAGCCAGCACAGCTCCGGCATGCGTTCCATCGCGGCAGCGCATCAGCACGAGCGAATCCCCCGCCGCAGCTGCAGCAGGAAATGCCTCATCGTAGTAAAAGCGCCACTCTGAACGCCCGGTGCGAGCGGAGCTTTTCGCCCGTGCGTCATACCAAGTGAATCCCCCTTTCGTTTCAACAGGCTCTTCATCTCTGAAATACAGCCACCGGATCCGCCCTTCCAGACGGTCAGATCCCAGGACACGCCGAAATGCCGGTGTGCCGTTGATTTCGTGCTGGTGCGATCCAGCCTCCGGGACGTCCACCCGCTTTAGAGGCTTGATCGCGAAAACAGGCTTGCTGCCCCGCCCGTACTCCACTTCATCCTCCCGCACCCGCGGGGTTTGACCTTCCTCGACCTCACTGAAAAGAAGTTCAGCAAACCGTTGATTCAAAAACAGTTTTTCGCGTCCAATTCCGATTTCCCTCAGGACTCCCAGCTCGGTCAGGTGTTTCAAGTATCCCGCAACTGTCTGCCGGTTGCCCAGATCAGCCGCCATCAGATTTCCAATCCGGCAGTAGGCTTGGCTGAAAATGGCCTCGATCAGCTCGCGCGAATAGATGGCGTAAGCCTCCCTCCGCACGAAGACGGCGGTCTCGTCAACAAGCCGGCGGATCGCCGCGATCTTCGCGGTGGTCCACAGGGCCGTCTCTTCGACTCCCTTGAGAATGAAAAGCAGCCACGGCTCCCATTCCTGGTTCCGGGTCACTCCCATCAGCCGGCGGTAGTACTCGCCGCGGTTTCGCAGAATGTAACGGCTCAGGTAAAGTACGGGCTCGCGCACCAGCCCTTCCCCGATGAGAAAAAGCAGATTGAGCACGCGCCCGGTGCGCCCGTTTCCGTCGGTGAAAGGGTGGATGGCTTCAAACTGGTAGTGTGCAGCCGCCATCCGCACAAGCGGGTCCAGCTCTCCATACAAATGCATGAAAATTTCCCAGTTGGCGAGCTTTTCACGAAGGACGTGCTCGCCTTCTGGCGGGGTGTAGATCACTTCTCCGGTCCAGTCGTTGGCCAGCCGGGTGCCGGGCACGCGGCGGATTTCCATCTGCTGGTTTTTTATGGCGCAGCACACCTCCACGGCAGTGGCGGTGCAAAGAGGACGGTGTTGAAGGCTTTGGTAGCCTGCCATCAGGGCGGTCCGGTAGTTGAGCGCCTCCTTGGTGGCGGCATCCGGTCGGCCGCCCTCCATGGCAGCCTGGCGGAAAAGTTCGTCATTGGTGGTGACGATGTTTTCCACTTCCGTACTGGCGCGCGCCTCCAGCAGCGGCAGCACGTTGATGAGCACTGTCTGATTGGGAATCAGATCGGCCGCCGTTTTGAGTTCGGTCAGCGCGGTCCGCGCCCGAATGCACGCCTTGAGCACGGCGTGCGTTTCCAGAACCTGCCCCGCGGGAGGCAGATTGGGCAGATCGTTGTAAGGAATCGAAGGATTCATGTTCGTTATCTGGCGATTTTCACCCAATACCTCCACGATATGTTCGTTCACCGAACATGTCAAGTCCCACATGTATAAAATCTGGCCCTTTTCAAACACGTTTGCCAGATATGTTCGCCAAACACCCAAATCCGCCAGATTGAGGGGGCAGGTGAATGCGGCGGCCCTAAAGTGCTTTCGCCATAATGCGGGAATTCCGACCGCTGGACTCGAGTTTTTGCCGGCGTGTGAGGGGCAGCCGCTCTTTAGCCGCCTCGCTGTAGCCGCACTTCTGCTCAAAGTAGCGCCACGCCTGGGTCGAGAGTGCGAAGATTTCGGTCGCTCCTTTTTCTTTGGCCTTACGGTCGGCAAAGCTGACGAGCTTTTTCCCATGTCCGGCGTCTTCGTGGGAGGTGCGTATGTAAAGACAGGCCAGCTCGGCCTGCCGGGTCTCCGGGTAGTAATGTACGGCCACCACGCCCACGGGGTTCCCGTCGGTTTCGAGCAGGTGGTAGTCGCCCAGGTTGGCCCGGATGTCCTTCCGGCTGCGCGGAATCAGCTCGTCATCTGCCACGGCCGGGCCGATCAGCGACATGATGATCGGGATGTCCCGCAGCTTGGCCGGCCGGATCTGCTGGTAGTCGTCGGCATGCACCATGGTGCCCACGCCTTCGTTGCTGAACAATTCGTCGAGCAGCACGTCGTTCTGCAACCCGTCGATGATGTGGACCCGCTGCACGCCGTTTTCGCAGGCCTTGGCCGCGCTGTTCAGGGCGGAGTACGTCGCTCCGTCCAGCTCGGGGGAAATCAAAACCGCCCTCTTTTTTGCCTCTTCCACGGACAGGGCCGGTATCCGGTGGCCGGAGGGATCTTTCACTCCACCTGCGGTGATGAAAAGCAGCTTCGCCGCCCGCGTCGAGATCGCCACGTTCACGGCCACTTGGTCGGAGTTCAGCCGCAGCACGTTGCCCTGCCCGTCATATCCCAGTGGGGAAACGACGGGGATCATGTCGTCGTTGAGCATGGCATTGAGTCCCTTCACATCCACTTTTTCCACCGTGCCGGTGTGCTCCAGATCCCGCCCGCGGATGATCCCGGCTGGGTGCGCCTCCAGCAGCGTCCCCGTGGCCGCACGCAGCCCGACGCCGGTCAGCTGCTGCATGATGTGACCGCTCAGGTTGTTGATGGCGTCTTCCGAAAGCTCCAGCGTGGCCGCATTGGTCACCCCCATTCCGTCGGAACTCGACACCGCCACGCCCCTCCGCCCCGCCAGCTCCCGTATCTGGTGGCTGGCCCCGTGCACGATCACGATCTTCACACTCAGTGAATGAAGCACGGCCACGTCCAGCAGCAGGTGGGCAAAATTTTCCGACGCCACGATCTCGCCATCCACGGCAAGGACGAAGATGCGCCCCCGGAACTGGGGCACATATTGCAGAATGCCGCGGAGGTCTCCAAACTTCATGGCGCATGTGTTACGCCACGCTTCCGGATTTTCAAGCCATCATCCGCCCTCCCTCCTCATTCATGCACGGTGCCGAAATCGGCAAAACTTCTCATTTTCCTCCTGCCGTCCGCCAGTTAACATGCCCGCATGAAACGCCGTGATTTCCTCTACACCCTCGGGGGCACCCTGCTCTCTGCCGATCTCCTCACCGCCGCCGAACACGCGGGCAAGGTGCGCACCGTCTCCCTCATTCATACGACGGATCTCCACGGCCACATCCTCCCCACCAACACGTACGAGGGACTCACCGACGTCGGCGGCCTCGCCCGCTGCGCCACGGTCATCCGCCAGTGGAGGCAGGAAAACCCGAGGCACCTCCTACTGGACATCGGCGACCTCTATCAGGGCACCGACGTGGGCCGGCGCACCAGCGGCCAGGTCATGGTCAAACTGCTCAACAAGCTCAACTATGACGCCTGGGTCCTCGGCAACCACGACTTCGACTGGGGCCGCAACATCGTCGAGGACGCCCTCAAGCACGCCGCCATGCCCGTTCTCGCCAATAACGTGAAATTCAGCGGCAAACTCGCCGGAGAACACGAAGGAGGAAAGGAAAATCCCCTCACCCGCCTCGCCCCGCACATTATTCGTGAAGTCGCCGGGTTCAAAATCGGCATCGTCGGCATCGTCACCCCGGGCCTAGACGCTTGGCTGAACCCAAAGATTCTCCGGGATATTGAGTCCCTCGATCCCATCGAGCCCACCCGCCGCGCCATCGATGCGCTCAAAGAAGCCGGCGTCAACGCCATCGTCCTCTGCGGCCACATGGGCTTCAAGGCACCCACCTTCTTTAAGGACGACCACGCCAACCGCATCATGGAAATCACCAAGGCGGCCAAGGAGGCCGACGTCTTCATTGGCGCCCATACGCACAAGGACATCCCCTCCTCGTGGGTCAACGGCACACCCTACACCCAGGCCAACTACCATGGTATCCACCTCGGCCGCGTCGACCTCGCCTTCCACGTGGAATCCGGCAAGCTGATCAACGTCCGCCAATTCACCGTGCTCATGGATGAACGCTACGCCCTGGACCCAGTCGTCCTCTCCACAGTGAAGGACGATCTCGAAATCTCTGCCAAAGAACTCGCCAAACCCGTGGGAGAAGTGACGGACACCCTCTCGGCAAAATCCAAACCCGGCGAGCCATCGGATCTCCTCCTCCTTCTGGGAAAGGCCATCAAGGAAACCCTCGCCACCCATTCGAAAGTGGAGGTGGATGGCGTCCTCCACGGTTCATTCTCAGACGAAGACATGCCCCCGGGACCGAAAACCGTCGACGACATCTGGAAGTTCATGCCGTATGAAAACTTCCTTGTCACCGTAGACCTCACCCCGGAGGAGATAACAGCCGTTCTGGGCGAAGCCCTCGCCGACGACCGTGTCGGACGCAATCTGATGGGCTTCGTCGTGCGAGCGGACAAAAACGGCACCGTCAACGAGGTCCTCGACCGCTCCGGTCGTCCCCTCGACCCGAAAAAACGCTACAAGATCGCCCTCAACAGCTACGACGCCCAGTCCGGCGGCCAGCGCATGATGAAGGTCAAGGAAATCGTCGCCAGCCCTGCCTCCGCAGCCACCTTCCACGAAACGGAGACCCGCGATGCGGTCATCGAGTATTTCCTCAGGCACAAAACCATCTCCCAGAAACTTGTTAACTCCTGAGTCACTCAAACCGCCATCGTGTGATGATAAAAACAGGAAATAATTGTTGACCCCCGTTTTTATTCCGCCTAGTTTCACTTCCGTTCAGCCATGAATTCTTCACGCACCACCACCCGGACTTCCGCCACCGCGATACCCTCGCGGTTGGGAGCCGTCGTGTGCCCGGTGCAGTGGCGTCGCAGCACGGACTCCTATTGTCCCGTCCTCCGTCACGAAGTACGCGCTGCGGTCATTACCGCCCCGGATGGCATGAAAACGAGCCAGATTCACCTGGCAGCCGCGGAATCCATCAAGGCCGCCGCCAAGTTTAACCCCATCCGAATCAATCGAGCAGACAGGTAGCCAGACTCCCTGGGTTTTCCAAGAAACCGAGTTCACCACGAACCCTGCTCTCCGAAAGGAAGCAGGGTTTTTTCATTTCAATCCGCCACCAGCCCGCCAAACGCCGCCGCCACCGCAACCGTCCCCCGCCCGCCTCACAACCCCTCTGCCACCCGCCCTTCCCTGGTTCTCTCCATCTGGAAACGCCATCCAGCATGACACGCCCCCTCATGCCCACTCACCAAGATCTCTAACTCAATCCTGTCATTCCACCCACTCATTCCTTCCCACCTCCTCACATGAAATGGCATTCCCGGCCGTTCCACCTTCCGCAATCCGAAATCCGAATTCCGAATTCCCCGTGTCAACTCATCTCAACAACCCAACAGTTCTTGTCCTGAACCGCTTCTGGCAGGCCATCGATGTGAAAACGCCCGCCGATGCCGTCTCCATGATGGTTGCCGGCACCGCCACCGCGCTGAACATCAACGAGGCTGGCGACATGCAGCCGGTGCGCTGGGTGGACTGGATCACCCTCCCTGTGCGGGAGGGCGACACCGGCATCCGGACCGTGAAGGGGGCCATCCGCGCGCCCACCGTCATCGTCCTCGCCCGTTTTGCCAGAGTACCCAAGCGCCGTCCCCGCTTCTCCTCCAAGACAGTCTGGGAGCGCGACGGAGGCATCTGCCAGTACACCGGCCGTCCGCTGGCCCCGCATGAGGGGAACATCGACCACGTCGTCCCGCGTTCACGCGGAGGCGCCACCACGTGGGAAAACTGCGTCCTCGCTCACCGGGAGATCAACACCCGCAAGGGAAGCCACCTTCCCGAAGAAGCCGGACTCCGCCTCATCCGCCGCCCGTCCGCCCCGAGGGAACTGCCCACCACACAGTTCATTCGAAATCACTGCGGCGTGAGCGACTGGAAGTGGTTTCTGGGAAAATGACTCCGCCTTTTTGTGCCAGGTGAAACAGGGACCGGGTGGTCGCCATGCAGATGGCGGCCACCCGGTTTTTTGCCGACCGCAGCGCCGGCCCGGCCTCAGATGCCCGCTGCCACGGCCTCGGCCATTTCGCGGGTGTTCACCCGTTCGGTGCCCTCACTGTAGATGTCGCCAGTGCGCAGCCCCTGCTCGATGGCGTTTTTCACCGCCGCCTCGATGGCCACCGCCGCTTCGTTCAGGCCAAAGCTGAAGCGCAGCATGAGCGCGGAGGAAAGGATCTGAGCGATCGGGTTTGCGATCCCCTTCCCGGCGATGTCCGGCGCGCTGCCCCCGCTCGGTTCAAAGAGCCCGAAATATGTCCCATTGTCGCGGCGCCTGCCCAGGCTTGCGCTCGGCAGCATGCCCAGACTTCCGGTGATCATGGCCATCTCGTCGCTCAGGATGTCGCCGAAGAGGTTCTCCGCCAGCACCACGTCAAAGCTCTTCGGCTGCTTGATCAGCTGCATGGCCGCATTGTCCACGTAGAGGTGGGAGAGCTTCACGTCGGGAAACTCCTTCGCCACCTCCGTGACCGTGGCGCGCCAGAGCAGGCCGTTTTCCAGGACGTTCGCCTTGTCGATGGAGGTCACATGTTTCCGCCGCCCCTGCGCGGCCACGAAGGCCACGCGGGCGATGCGCTCGATCTCGCTCTTTTTGTAAACCATCGTGTCGATGGCCATCATCTCCCCGTCCCGCTCGCCGCGGAACTTCGGCTGCCCAAAGTACAGGCCGCCCGTGAGTTCCCGCACGCACAGGACGTCGAAGCCGCCCTCGATCAGCTCGTTTTTCACCGGGCTGGCGTGAATAAGGCTCGCATAGCACATGGAGGGGCGCAGGTTGGCGAAGAGGCCAAAGTGTTTGCGCAGAGGCAGCAGAGCACCACGCTCCGGCTGCTCGTTGGGGGGGAGATTCTCCCATTTCGGGCCGCCCACGGAGCCGAAAAGTATGGCATCCGCCGCCTCGCACGCCGCCAGCGTCTTCTGCGGCAGCGCCTGTCCGGCGCCGTCGATGGCGGCCCCGCCCACCAGTTGCTCGTCAAACTGGCACGCAAAACCAAACTTCTCCCCCGCCCGGCGGAGCACCGCCAGCGAGACATCCATCACTTCCGGGCCGATCCCGTCACCCGCCAGCACAGCTATTTTCAATTCCTGACTCATGGCCGCGCACTCTGCCCGGTTCCGCCTCCGGGGCAATGCATTTTCTGCTCCTCAGTGCGCCGCGCACGGTCGATCAGGGCGAAAATGTCACCTCCCTGCCGGGTCGGGTGCCGTATAGTGGCCCGAACCCGCCGCCCTGCCGCGCCGGGGCGCCACCCATTTCACCATGAGCCAGAGGAAACCCAACGCCAGCAGCCCCCGCCCTGCCCACTCAGGGAACGGGGCATCCCGCCCCGTGGCACGCCGCACCGCAGCACTCCGCGCCCCGGCGCAAAAAGCCGCCCCGGCCTCACGCACCGCCTCCGCAGCCACCCCCGCCCGGCCTGCCAAGACTCCACCCGCAAAAAAGGCCGCCCCTCCTCCTGCGGAATCCAAACGCCCCGGCAAAAAGCACATCACCCGGGCCCTCCTGTCCGAGGCCCTGCCCCCGCTCGATGTTCTGCCCGACGCCCAGCCCCCCTTTCACCTCCCCACCCTCGTCCCGCAGGCCGTCGCCCCGCCCCACCCCGCTCCAGTCCCGTGGCTTTCCTCGGCGGACCTCCAGAAGGTCAGCTCTCCGGAGGGCCTCCTCCGCCTCCTGAAAAACAAGGAAGTCGACCTCGACGCCGTCATGGAAAACATGCGCTACGAGGCCGAGCTGGAAAGCCTCCAAGTCGAGCTGGTCAAACTTCAGCGCTGGGTGCAGAAGCAAAACAAACGCCTCGCCATCATTTTCGAAGGCCGGGACGCCGCCGGCAAGGGCGGCACCATCCGCCGCTTCACAGAGCACCTGAACCCTCGCGCCATGCGCGTCGTCGCCCTGCCCAAGCCCACCGATCTCGAGCGCGGCCAGTGGTACTTCCAGCGCTACTCCCGCCAGCTGCCAAATGCCGGAGAAATCGTCTTCTTTGACCGCTCTTGGTACAACCGCGCCGTCGTCGAGCCCGTGAACAGCTTTTGCAACAAGTCCCAGTACGAGCGCTTCATGCAGCAGGTCCCGGAGTTCGAGCACATGCTCTACGAGGACGGCGTTCACATCATCAAATTCTGGTTCTCCATTTCCAAGGAGGAGCAACTCCGCCGGTTCGAATCCCGCCGCATCAACCCACTCAAACAGTGGAAACTCAGCCCCGTCGACCTCCACGCCCAGGCCCGCTGGCAGGACTACACAAAATACAAGGAGCTGATGTTCAGCAAAACCCACACCTCCTTCAGCCCGTGGATCATCGTCCGTGCCAATGACAAGCACAAGGCCCGCCTCGAAAGCATCCGCCACGTCCTGAACATCCTGCCCTACGAGGGCAAGGAGAATGCCCGCGTCCGCATCACCCCGGACCCAAACATCGTCACCCGCTTCCACCGCGAAAGCGTCAACCTCGACTGACCCGCCCTTGCGTCCGGCGGCGAATCGCGGCACACTTCCCGCATGTTCAGTTCGCCCGACCACCAGCCCCTCACCCACGTGGGGCGCTTCCCGGTTTACATCAGCACCGTCTACATCCTGCTATGCACGGCGGGGATGCTTGCCTCCGTCATCCTGGGCGCTGCCGGCACCAGGTTGCTCACCGAATTGTATTTTTCCCCGCACCTTTTCTGGCGAGGACACCTCTGGCAGGTGCTGACATGCACGTGGATGGGTCCTCCCAGCTTCTTCTGGCTCTTCGGTATTTTTCTCCTCTATCAGTATGGAATTGAGGTCGAGCGCTACTTGGGACGGGGGCGATACCTCATCCTGACAGGCGGGCTCATCCTGCTGCCCTGTCTTGTGTACAGCCTGCTGTTTCTGGCGGGAGGTTTTGGGGTCATAGCTGGCAACGAATCGCTCGTCATAGGGGTCTTTGTCGCCTTCGCCACTTTCTATCCGAACATCGAAGTCTGGAATTGGGTCAAAATGAAATGGCTCGTGGCTGCCTGCATTTTCCTTTCGCTCCTGTCCGATTTGTCCTCCCGGAGCTACGTCGGCATCACCATCACCCTCGCAGCCTGCGCCTGGGCCTTCCTCTACATCCAGGCCCTGAAAAGCGGCGGCTGGCGTGAACTGCTTGATTTCCTCAAGCCCTCCTCAGACGGTTCCGAAGGAAGCACGTTCCGCCCCGCCTCGAACCGCACCACCCCCCGCCAAGCCACCCTCCCTCCCACCCGTGAACTCGCCGGCCGTGGTCGCATATCCGAGGAGGCCACCATCGATGCTCTCCTCGACAAAATTTCCCGCCAGGGCGTCGAGAGCCTGACCGCCGAGGAAAAATCCCTCCTCAACGACGCCAGCCAGCGTGCCCAGCGCCGCCAGCG
This sequence comes from bacterium, assembly GCA_031411255.1. Lineage (GTDB taxonomy): Bacteria > Verrucomicrobiota > Verrucomicrobiia > Verrucomicrobiales > V1-33 > JANOAS01. The sequence goes on along the minus strand of JANOAS010000313.1, from coordinate 7,692 downwards.
CCGTGCCGGTGATGCATGACACCCAGCCGCTGCCGCCCTCGCTCCACCAGTTCCCAGGGCCCGCCCCCGTCACTACAGCGCCCCCAGGCCACGCGCCTCGGGCTCACCCGTGGGGAAAATGTCGCGGATTCTGGATTCCTTTTTCTCCTCCACCCACAGCCGCAGCCGTTCCTGCATCGTCTGCCAGACATCGTTGTTCTCCAGCTTCACGTCCCGCATGCAGTGCGGGTCCGTGGAGAGGTCATAGAGGCGGAAAATCGGGTGGTACTCGCCCGGGGTGTAAATGAGCTTCCACTTCTCCGTGCGCAGGCAGCGCTCCTTAGTGTCCAGCACCAGCTGCTGGTACTCCGGCCGGAGCACAAAGTGGAAATCAAATCCGCCGTCCACATACGTCGTGTCCTCCAGCGGCGGGATGTGCTTCGGCTCCTCGCCCGGGATGGACCGCTTGAAGAACAGGTAACTCGTTTCTCCGAAGAAGGCGAGCGACAGGTCCGGGCTTGATCCGTCCAAGTAGGGCCGCAGGCTGACCCCTTCAAACTTCGGCTCCCTCGGCAGCCCCGCCAGCTCCAGCAGAGTCGGCGCGGCATCTATCGTCCGCGCCAGCCGCTCCACCGACCGCGGCGCGTAGCGCTGGCCGGGGGTGTAGACGATGAAGGGAATGTGGTTCGTCTGGTCACCGCCGTTAAAAGTCAGGCCGTGGCTGAAGGTCGTGTTCGGGTCAAACAGGTCGTCCCCGTGGTCCGCCATCACCACGATGATCGTGTTGTCCATCAGCCCGGTTTTTTCCATGTGCTGCAGGATGTGGCCCACCTGGTCGTCAAAGAAGTTCACGCAGCCGTCGTAGAGGTCCACGATTTGCTGCACCTCCTTCGGCGGCAGGTTTTTCCATTGCTCCTCGATCCCGCTCCCCTTCACGAAGGCGTCCACGTCAAAGACCATCTTGTACTTGTTTTTCCCGTCATACTCCGGATCCGCATACCGCTCGTGGTAGGGCGGCGGGCAGTAGTAGGGCAGGTGCGTGCAGGAGTAGAACGCCGTCATGAAAAACGGCTGGTCGGCGTCCGCATGGTCGTCCAGCTTTTTAATGACCCGCTCAGTCACCACCTCAGGCGTGACGAAGCTGGCGAACGACCTGATCTGCGGAAAAAGCGCGTACCCCAGCTTGTTGTCGAAGTACAACGGCATGATGAAGTGCGCCGTGAATACCGTCTGGGAAATGTAGAGGCGGAAGTCGTCGAAATCCGAGGCCAGAATCTCGTCAAACCCGCACTTCGTCACGTTGAACACCCCCGCGCACCAGTCCCCCAGCACCGAGGTCTGGTAGCCCCGCCGCTCAAGCGCGTCGGCCAGATTCGGCGAGCTGGAGAGCATTTTCTCCACCTGCGCCTTGCTCGGGTACATGTGCTGCAGCCCGTGCGTGTGGGGAAACTGGGAGGTCATGATCGACGTCAGCGACTCCAGCGTGGAGGCCGTGGGCGTCATCATTTTCTGAAAATTGACCGACTTGGCCGCCAGCGCGTCAATATTCGGCGACGTGGGGCGTGGATAGCCATTGCACGAGAGGTGGTCGCCCCGCAGAGAATCCGAGGCCAGAATGAGAATATTCGGCGGCCCGTGTGACCGTGCATGCACCCGCGGCCCGCCGCCAAGGTACGGAGCCGCAAACCACGCCCCCGCCAGCAGCAGCAGTGAACCCCACGACGCCCCGGCCCGCAGCCCGCCCGGCCACTCCGGCCGGAACCTCCGCAGCAGGTGCGAAACGTAGAACGCCGCCGCCGACAGGCACCCGATGAGCGGCAGGAACTCAAACAAAATGAAAAACACCCGCGCCCGCACATCCTCCGGCAGCCCGGAGAGCAGGTGGTACCACCAGTGGTCGTAGTTGTCCACTCCCAGGAAATAAGGCCGCGTCTGGATCAGCCGGAGGACAAAAAAGCCCATCAGCAGCCACGTCAGCAGCGCCGTACGCCAGACGATCCCCCAGCGCTTCGGTGGCCGTTTTTCCCCCATCCAGAGCCGCACCGTCGGGTAGAGCACAAAAAAGTAGCCCAGCGCCACCACCGCGTATCCCTTTAGCACCGCCAGATTCGTCCACAGCAGGAACCGCTGGTGATGCACCAGCGCCAGCGTGTTGAATTTATTCCCCGCAGATGACGCATTCACCCCCAGCATCGTCAGCGACCCCGCATACAGCACCGTGTAAAATGCCAGCACCGTCAACGCCACCCACAACCAGATGCGGGGACGTTTGCGGACAACCACGGGCTCCGGCTGGGCTCCTGAATTCATACGACCGCCAACATGGTGCCATTCCCCCCACCCGGCAAGAACCAAGCCCCCCTATCCTCTCCATCACACTTCCTCCACGCATTCGTGATAATTTTTATAAAAAAGAGAACTTTTTAGTTGATTTATCATACTTACCATAGTATACTTCCCTCGTCGCTGAGAATGGCCTCACGGTTCTGCGACGGAGGAGAGTTTCTGTGAGGGAATCGGGGAATGTCTTGGAGGAGTTGTTCCCCGACAATGGCCGGCCATCAGGCAACTGGTGGCCGGCTTCTTGTTTTCCGGCAGGATGTGCGGGCACAAAAAAGCCCCGTCCGGCTCGCGCCAGACGGGGCATTGATAGTTAAAGCTTAATGGGAACGCCCCTCGTAGCCGTCACGGTAGCCTTCGGCAAACTGGGCTTCCGTTTTCCGGTCATACTGGGAGCTGTGGCGGCGGTAGTCCGAGGAGCGGTGCTCCTGGCGGTCACGCTTGCCGATGCCCACCCCGCTCTTGTACCACTCGCGCGGGCCGCCAAAGTAGTTCGAACCGCCTGCGCGCGACCGGCCCTCCTCAAAGCCCTTGTGGTAGCCGTCAGAGAAGCTCGACTCAAAGCGCGGATTGTACTCACCGCGGTGGCGGGAGTGGTTGTCGGAGCGCCCGCTGCGTCCGTCCTCTTTGCCCAGCAGGTAGCCTTTGTTGTAGCTGGCAGGGCCAAACTCGGAATCGTAGGAGCGAGAGTGGCCGCCGTCATAGTCCGGGCGGCGGTCATAGTCCCGCCCCCGGTCGTAATCCGGACGGCGGTTGTAATCCCGTCCCTGGTCATAGTCTGGACGGCGGCCGCCACCGCCCGCGACGTCAAGCATCGCGGGATCGATGGCCACGCAACTGGTGAATCCCAGCGCGAGAGCGAGCGGGAGGAACTTGGCAAAAATCGAGAGTTTCATGTCAGGCAAACTAACGCCAAGTTTGCCCTCCGCAACGCCCGAGCGACGGGGAATTCACCCCATGCGGAGAAACCACTCTCGCCACGCCGAACGGGAGATCTTCCCTCGTCCGTTCGCCGCCAGATCCGGGGAGGTGCGCCAGTGCCGCGGCAGCTTCCATCCCGCCACCCGCCCAGCCAGCCAGCCCCGCACCTCGGCTATCTCCAGCCCGTTGCGCAGGTTCAGCACCACGGCTGCGTCATCCGTCCTCAGCGCCCCCTGCCCGCTCGGCACGGCGAAGACCACACACTCCACCACCCCGGCGTGACGCCGTAGCATCGTCTCCAGCTCGGAGGGATGCAGCTTTCGCCCAGCCAGGTTCATCGCCTCCCCCGCCCGGCCCAGCAGCCGCACCCCGTCCGGCCCCAGCGCCCCCACGTCGCCCGTGCGGAATCTCCCCGGGCTCAGCACCCCGGCGTCCTCCTCATTTTCCGGGAAATAGCCCAGCGCCACCGCACGGCTGTGCACTACCAGCCGCCCGTCCGCCTCCACCTCCAGCCGCACCCCGTCCATCGCCGTGCCCAGCGGCGCGCCCTCCTCACGGGGCAACTCGCTCCGGTCGTAAGCGATGCCTCCGCACTCGCTGGATCCGTAAAAATTGTGCAGCTTCACCCCGCATTTTTTAAAAATCTCCCGCTCCCACTCCACCGGCAGCGGCGCCCCGGCGGAAATCGCCAGCCGGCAGCGCGCATCCACCACCCCCGCCCCCGTCCACGCCCGCCACATCGCCGGCACCCCCGGCAGCGAATACTCCCCCTCCGGCAGCACCCGCCGCACCGCCTCCGGCAGCGGACTGCCCGCCAGCCGCAGCGGTATGCCATGCAGCAGCAGCGGCAGCACCAGATTTGAAAAACCGTAAGAATGAGCTAGGGAGATCGCCCCCACCGTCGGCCACTCACGCCGCAGCCCCATCGTCGGGACGATCTGGTCCGCATCCGCCGCCAGCGCCCCACCCTCAAAGAGCACCAGCCGCGGCTGCCCCGTCGAGCCGGAGGTCAGCTTCACATGCCCGACGCAGCCTTTATCCAGAGCCCCCAGCGCCTCCGGCCTCTCCCCGTTCTCCAGTGGACAGACCATCGCCCCCTTTTTCCACCCGGCCAGCACCTCCACCAGAAAGCCGGCATCCGCCCCCTGCGGAAAAACCACCTCCCCCGGCTTTAATTCACGCGCCCTCCCCTCCGCCGCCTCCTCCAGCTCCAGAAACGTCCAGGCCCGGCCCGGCAGTCCCTCCCAGACCGCCAGCCGATCACGATTTTCTGCCAGCGTCCCGCGCCAGCGCTCCAGCAGCACACCCATCACCGCCTATTCCCACGATTCCGCCCCCGCGCAACCCCGCGTCCCCGCCCCCGCCCATTTTTCTTCCGGAAATTTTGCAAAAATCTTGACGCTCCCCCTCCATTTTTGCGAAGATGCGCCATCCCTGAACCCTCCCAGGGAAACCCCAGTCCCATGCAACTCCTCACCACCACTCTAGCCCTCGCCGTTTTGACGGCTCAGCCGGCTCCCGCCGCGCCGGTTCAGTCCGTCGCCGCGCCCGCCCTCAGTCATCCCGCCTCGTCCCCGTCGGTTCCCGAGCTTTCCGCCGCCCTCGCCGTCGGTGCCTCCGGCCTGATGATCATGCTCCGCCGCCGCCGCACGCTCTAGTCCCCGCAGGCATTCTGCACTTTTTTCCGACCAAGGCAGGCCCCGCACGGCCTGCCTTTTTCGTGCCTGGCCCATGTCAAAAGGTCCCGGACCTCGCTCCCGATCACCCGAAAGAGGCAACGCCATGTCTATGCCGCATTCGCGGAAACCAGACACCGGCAATGCATTTCCTGCCAGCAACGACGCCGACCAGAAAACCTGTCAGCCTGAAAACCCACCCTGCCAGCCTGTGCCTTCGCCGCGCTTGGCTGATCGCTTGGCACCACCAGCCACCGCCGCCCCCCGCCTGGCGTGCCCCCTCACCACGCGGAGGCCGCCCGCCGTTTTCCTACCCCCGGCCCCCGCGCCCCGGCGCGTCCGGGGCAAAACCCGCACGCCGTCCGCAGGAGGACGGGCGAGACTCCAGAGAGTGCCAGTGGCTTTCATGGCAGCAGTGACTCAAACCCCGCCTTCCCCATCGCGGCTTCCCCCCTGGCCTCCGGCTGTCGCTTTCGACGCGGCATCACTGAAAAATTATTTTCTTCCCCACCCAACTCAATACGCAGGAACTCCCCACCATCCTGGAGCATTTCCAGAAACGCCGCGTTGAGAGCCATTCTTCAGCCAGAGCGGAAAAAATCTGGCGGAGGGCACCTTGGATTCTGGGATGAGCTGCCAGGACCACCCAGTGATGCCGGGTCCCCATTTCGTTATTCGGAGCGCCAGGAAAATCGCCCTGCCCTGAGTGCTACAGCGTTTACTTTCTTTATAATATGCAATTTCAGAATTTCGGCCAGACTTGTTTCCGAACGGTTTCCGTCCACGATTTGAGGCCCCGTTCCACTAAAAACGGCTGGCGTTCTGCATTGGATTCCGCACCAAACCTCAAATTTCAGAATCGACGCAATTCAGCAAAGTTATCCAGTGGTTATATTGTTTTATTGTCAATATGGAAAGATTGGTTTATATTTTTCACTTCCTACATATCCACCATAGTTCAACAGGCCGCAGCCGACCTGAACGCACGGAGATGAGCCAATTCCAAGAACCAAAGGAGAACCCACCATTTGTGAAGCAACCAAATTCGATCTCCCCGGGAAGCCAGAGCGACCCTGCAAGCAGAAACATCGCGATTTTGCCCCATCCCAAGCCGCAGGTGGGACGGAGGCTTGCAGCCGCAGGCAGGACTGGTGCTCTGTTGGTGCTGGGTCTCGGCGGTTGCCTGGCACCGGTGGCACTGGCCGGACCGACCCCGCCACCGGGGCGAACGCTGTTGCAATCGCGCTTCGGGGTGGAGTTGAAACTCCAGTCGACACTGACGCCGAATGCCGGCTACGACGCCACGGGAAGTGGGACGACGGTGGGAACGTACATGTTTGATCACACGAGCTTCGTGCCGACCAAGAACACCCAAACGGCCGACTATAATGTGGGGGACTGGTTTGGCCGCTGGGACAACGGTTTCGGTTTTACGACCATCCCGCATGCGGCCACGCCGGGCACTGCGGATGCGGGGGAGTACCCCTCTGGTGGCGAAATTTACGATGTTGAGGCAATGTATTTCGACAATGATGACGACTACATGTACGTGGCGATCGTCACCTCGGTTCCGTTCACCGTGGACACCAACGGGGACAACGTGCCGGATGACGTCGGCATTGTCGACCCCCGCCTTTCCACCACCCGCGCCTTCATCCGGCCGGGGGATCTGAGCTTCGACATGGCAGAGCCGGGCACGGCACGCAACGAACGGGGTTCAACTGTCTGGCACTACAATTACGGTCTCAACCTGATCGATGAAGTGCGCCCCAACAATGACAACTCGAATGAGGACCTTCTGACTGTCCCGGGATTTGGAACTTTCTCCACCAACTTCATGCGCAGCATGAACCTGGGAAGCAGCTTTTACCAGACGACGTCCGATCTGCCCGCCACGGCGACGGATGTGGTCTATCCGGCTTCGGGTGACTGGTACACGGGATCCCGCGCGGGACATGTTGGAGCGGCTTATCAACACACAAACTTCGATCCGGCGCATGCGCAGTTCTCCGGTGCGCTGAAAGGCAATGCGACTTACGTCAACTACTACCGTTACGTCTTCGCGGATGGCCATGAGGAGAACGGCTCGCCGACCTACATTATCGAAGCAATCATTCCGCGTTCGCTGATGGGGGCGTCAAATCCTGCAAATGGATCGCCAGTCGGCATGCGATGGGTGGAGGGCTGCCGCAACGACGGTGAGGACTACTCAGGTTCATTTTATGGGGGACTTAGCGTGACGGGCGACCTGGATCCAGTGGGGTCGATCTGTGGTCACGTCTATGAGGATGCGGACAACAACGACACGGGTGACGCTGCCATGGCCGGCGTGACGTTGACTCTTTACACCGATCCGAACGGTGACGGGGATCCGGCAGATGGTGAAGTCGTGGGTGTTGGTGAGGCAACGGTCGTTGATGGATCATATTGCTTCACAAACCTCGCCCCGGGATCTTATGTGGTTGTGGAAACCCAGCCTGGTGGCTACCTGAGTGTCACGGACGGGGACACAACAGCTGACGCCGGCGGTTCACCAGCTGACGCTGCAAACAGCAGCGGTCTGGACAACCGCATTCCTGTGGCCCTGCTGCTGGGCGAGACTGACGACGGAAATGACTTTATTGAGGAACGCCCGGTCAGCGTGGGCAACTACGTGTGGCTCGACACCAATGCCGATGGCATCCAGGACGGTGCCGAAAGCGGCCTGGCTGGAGTGAGCGTTACGCTGTTCGATGCCGCTGGCACCATCCAGATCACCACCGATGCGCAGGGCAAC
>JANOAS010000312.1:0-46598 GCA_031411255.1 bacterium | reverse complement strand
TCCACGGAGGGGAGATGCTCAAAAGCTTTTCAAACTGCGCGTGGTCAATCATACCGCTCTACATGCCGAGAAAGCGCTCCGCGCCAACAGATCGGTTGCCCCGGTTCAAAGAATTGTTCCCACGCTTTTCGCTCAAGAACCATCTGGATTCGGAGCAGGCCGCAAGCGTGCGGCTTGTCACGTGCCACGATCTTTCCACACCGGCGAAAAACAGGGTATCGGACTTTAGTCTGTCAATGGTGCATTTATGCGCCTCCGCATCCGACTTTGGTCCTGGCACGTCACCGCTGACGGGCTGCCGGGCAGCTGTGGCGGGCGCCAAGGGCTGTCACAACCCGCAAGAAATCGCGAAGCTGGATGGTCTGCGCAGTCACTGGGCAGTGACCTTCACCACGCCGGAATGCGCACCATGAAGGTGGTGCCCTCCCCAGGCTTCGAGACTACCTCGATGCTGCCGTCGTGGAGTTCCGCACACCGTTTGCTGATGACGAGCCCGAGGCCGGTGCCGGGGATGTCATCGACATTGCTGGCACGGTGGAATGCCTCGAAGAGGGCAGGAATGTCAGCCGCCGGGATGCCGATGCCGCTGTCCTGCACGGTGAAGACGGCCAGGCGCCCCTCGCGACGGGCGCGAAAGTGAACAGTCGCCCCGGCGGGAGAGTACTTTACGCCATTGTTGACGAGGTTAGAAAAAATGTGGCGCAGCAGGGCCTCGTCGGCACAGGCTCCGGACAGGTCGTTCTCCGCATTCCATTCGATGGGGCACTTTCGGTTCGTGGCGGAAAGGCACTCATCGGCGAGTTTGATGGCGAGGGCGGTCAGGTCGAGCGGTGCGGGATTGAATGCCAGCCGACCTGCGTCCACGCGGCCCAGCAGGAGCACCTGCTCCATGAGGCCGGCCATGTTTTTGGTCGCGGAGTGGATGTCGTCGAGAAGCTTGGCTTTTTCGCCGGCAGGAAGCCGCTCCTCGTAGTGCCTCAGAAGTTCCACTGCGCTCATGGTGATGCCCAGCGGTGTGCGAAACTCGTGACTGACCATGGAGACGAAGCGCGATTTCAGTTCGCCGAGATCCCGCTCCTGAGCGAGGGCGCGGGCCAGGTCGGCCTCGGCTTTTTCCCGGACGGCGACTTCGTCCCGCAGCGTGGCATTGGACACGGCCAAGTCGAGCGTGCGCTGGCGGACCTGGCGCTGCAGCCACCACGCGCCACCCAGGGCGACGGCGAGACCGGCCGCAAGCCCGACAATCAGGCGCCAGGCCTCCGGCGGAAGCCCGCGCCGCAATGGGGCGGTGGAGGCGAGCCGGCGCAGTCCCGCGCGCTCCGCCACGCGCAGGGTCGGCGGGCGTCCGTTTTCCGCCGGGAAGAGAACTCCCGTGGCTTCAATCAGATCCTCCGCTTGAAAAGCAGCGGCGCTTTTTGCGGAGGCTGCGGTCCCCTCCTCTGCCGGCAACACCTCGGCATGCACCCGGGTGCCGCCGCAGTCCAGGGCGAGCTTTTCCATGGCTCCAACGGCGGTGGCCAGATCATCCCAGACCACGCGCCCCTTCAGTGTCACGTGATCGCATGCCAGGGCGGAAGGCGGGCGGCCTTCGGCGCTGATGGCCGGTGGCAGGGGGCCGCTGGAGACTCTGCGGAACGTCGCGAAGCTCATTTGCAGAAACGGAGTGACCGCCAGCGGCGAGCCTACCAGCTCCACGCGGTCGCCCGGGGCCAGGGAATCCGGAAGCGCCGGCGGGATCAACTCCAGCGGATGCTTCCCTGCGAGGGAGGATCGAAAGGGCTGCAGCAGGCTCGCCCGCAGAGCGGGTCCCTGTTCGCTGCGGAGGTAAATGTATTCTCCCTGCTGTGCGAGGACTGTTGCCGAAAGGCGAAGGCGGTTCGCCGTCGCCCCGCTCGCAGGCAGAGTCATGGCATCCGCCGGCGGCGCGGCGAAGAGGTCGGCCGTTCCGGGAGCGACGACAATGATCTGATCACTGGAGGACACCCGCAGGGCTGTGTGCCCGCGGCCTACATTCGCACACCGCACCCGCAGCCGCGTGCCCCAGCCCTGCTCAAGTGAAAGGCCCGCACGCCAGTCGTGCACATTGACTACCGCCCAGCCTGCCGAGTCCGTGAGGTGCAGGGTGACCACGCCGTTTCGCATGACCGACTGCATGACAACGCCCTCGATTTCCACCCAGCGTCCGGCAGCTCCGCCGTTGAGGGCGGAAGGCAGATTTGTCCGTGCCGGCTCGGGCAGAGTGCCCGGACCGATGATGCGGGCGGCGGTGGCTTTAAAGAAAAAGCCGGGGTCGAGTGTGTCTGCCGCGCGGAACGCAAGCGGCGCCTCAACCTCGACAATGTCTCCCAGGGCGGGACGCAGCCTGGGGTCCGGTGGCTCGATCATCACGCCCGCATCGTCCTGCTGCAGGCAGAAATCTCCCACCCGGCTGGTAAAGATCACAGTCCCTCGAAATCGCGTGACGACCGGAGTCTTCCGGGCTGGGTCGGTCAGGGTGTGGTTGACCTCGGCGATGGAGCAAAGCGGCGGAGGCTCGCCTGCAGGCTGAGTGTCCTGCGCACGGAGAGGGTGGACCCAGCCAGCCAGCAGAGCCACAAGACAGGCCATCAAGCCCGGCGCACGGCCAGGCCCGGGGCGGAACCAGCTTTCTCTCACGGGCATCCTGCTACTCAAATCCACCGCCCCCCGGCCCGCAACCCATTTCCTGACACGTTGCCTCCGACTTTGGTCGGATGCAGCAGGCCGCTTCACCACGCCGGAATGCGCACGGTGAAAATGGTGCCTGCGCCAGGTTTTGACTTCACCTGAATGCCGCCGCCGTGGAGTTCGGCGCAGCGCTTGCTGATGACGAGGCCGAGCCCGGTTCCTGGAATGTCTCCAACGTTGCTGGCCCGGTGAAAAGCTTCGAAAAGCTGGGGAATTTCCTCCTCCGGGATGCCGATGCCGCTGTCCTCCACCGAAAGGACGGCCATGCCCCCCTCCCGCCTGGCGCGGAAGTGAACGATGGAGCCCGCCGGGGAATATTTCACCCCGTTGCTGAGCAGGTTGGTGAAAATGTGCCGCAGCAGGGCCTCGTCGGCACGGGCCCCGGAGAGGTCGTTCTCCGGAGTCCATTCGATGGGGCATTTGCGGCTGGTGGCGGAGCGCGCTTCATCGGCAAGCTTCTCCACGAGGGCGTCGAGGTCCAGCGGAGCGGGCTTGAACGCGAGCTTCCCGGCATCGACGCGGCCCAGCACGAGCACCTGCTCCATGAGGCCTGCCATGTTTCTGGTGGCGGTGTGGATGTCGTCAAAGAGCTGATCCTTCTCCTCCTGCGGAAGCCGTTTTTCGTAGTGGCGCAGGAGTTCCACGGCGCTCATGGTGATGCCGAGCGGGGTGCGGAATTCGTGGCTGACGGTGGCGACAAACCGGCTCTTGAGTTCGCTGACCTCGCGCTCGGCCGCCAGCTCCCGTTCGCGCAGGGAGGCCACTTCAGTCGCTTCGACAAACTCATGAGTAAGCTGCCCCTGCCGTCGCAGTACAAGCACGCCGAGCAACCCGGCAAAGGCCACCGGCAGCAGGCCGAGCATCGTGAGCATCCACGCACCACCCGAGGCTTGGCGGGGAGCGGGAGCAGCGGCGGGCAGCGGCCAGTCGAGCTTCAGGTCTGCAAGGCCACCGCGCAGCGCCCGCATGTCCACGCAGGCCAGGCTGCCCTCGATGCCCCCGACGAAGAGGCGGCCGCCGTCGGCCGAGAAGCGCAGGTTGGATACAAAAAGGAGATCGCGAAAATCCCAGTCAGCCACAGCCTCGCCGGAGATGGTGAAGAAAACCACGCGCCCTGAGCCTTGGGAGCACGCGAGGAGCGAGCTGTCCCCGTTGAAGGCCGCCAGACCGTTGTAGGTCTGCATTGACTCGCGGTCGCTTTGCCATAGCACCTTCCAACCGTCCGTGGACAGGCAGGCGAGACTGGTCCGGCTGACGACGGCAAGGAAGCGCCCATCCGGGCTGAACGTCACATTGCCAGGGCCGCAAGTCAGCCGCTGCGAGACCTTTCCCGTGCGGGCATCCCACACGACAGGCCGCCCGCCCTCTACGTTAATGCCGGCCGCCACCCAGCGCCCGTCGGGACTCATCGCCATTACGCCGCCGCCGGTGGGAGAGGCCGGTCCTGGCAGGCTGGCATCTGCACTGGAAAACACCGGCTCCAGCGTGACAGGCGGCTGGCTGGGATTGTCGACATCCAACACGAGCAGGCCTCGCTTTTGCCCGGACACGGCAGCATACCGCCCGTCCGCGCTGAAGGCCGCATTTGTGCCCATGAAGCCGGCGGGCAGCAGCAGGGAGACAACCGGCTCCTCCTCCGCAGCGCCAGAGGGCAGCGGGAAGATTTTCAGGAAACTGGCGCCCGTAGTCCAGAGCTGCTCGTGGCCTGGACGAAAGCCAGCTAGCACACGCTCTTTTTTGGACCGGAAGATGCGGCTTCCTTTTTCCATGTCCAGCACCTCATAGCCGCCCTGTCCCACCCACCACGGAGGCGACCACACACCGAGCCGCCCATCCGCCGTCATGTCCATCTGCCAAGCCGTGGCCCGGTTCGACCAGGCGCCACGCACGAGTGACAGCGCCTTCGGCTGGTCCACGCGCCAGACGCTCACCGCGCGCCCCGCCCGCCCTCCGCCAATGTGCCGTCCGTCCGGCCCCAACTTCGAGGCCAGCAGCCCGCTCTGCTCGCACACCAGCCGCCCAGAGACGATGTCCCACAGCCGGGTCATGCCATCATAGCCTGAGGTGACCAGAAGGTTTCCATCCCGGCTGAATTCGTGAAGCCAGGGCCTGTGAGCCCGCCCGCCCAGCGGCAGCACCCGCCCGGAGACCGGCTCCCAGATGGAGACAGACCAGTCGTCGCAGGAAAATGACAGCCTCTTTCCCTGTGGATCCCACGCGACGGCTTCGATGGTGGACTGGCCCCGCACGGAGTATTTTTGTTCCCCGGTTACCGCGTCGTAGACCAGGATCATCACGCCATTCCAGCAGGCGAGGAGATCGCCCCCGGGGCTGATGCGAAAAGTGTTGTAGCCGGTGAAGCCGGGCGCGCCGGCCAGCGCGGGCAGCGGGCGGACCTCCCCTTTTTCCAGATCGAAGACGGCCTGGTGTCCCCCGCTCCCCGTCACGCTCAGCCCCATGAGCCGGTCATCCGCACTGAACGTCGGCGGCCAGGAATAGCGCTCGGCGCGCGGGTCGAAACTGAGCACCCGCAGCAGCAGAGCCTTGTCCACCTCCCAAAGGGTCAGTCCGCCGCCAGTATAGCGGATGACGAGATACCTGCCTGTGGAGGAGAACTGGAAATCGCCCAGCGTGGCCCCATTTTTGTAGATGAAAGGCAGGGGAAAGTCACGGACATGAGAGTTGTCACTCATCCTGAACATTGAGAGCACTGTCTCGTCATGCGTGGTCACGTAGTATTCCAGGCTGGGGTCAAAGACGATGCCGTAAGCATTTGGCTTCATCGGCCATTCCCGCTCAAGCACGAGATCCCGCTGCACCAGCGCGGCGATGGCCTCGTTTCTAAGTTCCATGGATGGCCGGATCTTCGCGGCCACGCGCACAGCCTCCAGCGCCGCTGCGCGATGGCCGGCCCGCGTGCTCAAATTTTCCGCCCGGGCCTGGGCGAGGGAGGCCCTCCAGACTTTCTCCGTTTCCGCCGCCTCCGCCCGTTCCGCCCGGGCCTGACTCTTCCGCGCGCGCAGGAACATGAAGACAAGGACGACACCAAGCAGCAGCACCACGCCCAGGATCACTCCGATGGAACGGTTCGCGCGCAGCATGGAGAGCCGGACGAATTCGCGGCGTCCTGCGAAATCCTCGGGCTGCTCCGTGCTGCTGGGTGGTTTTCCCTCGTCCATGGCGAGTAGGACCCTCCACCCCCCGCCGGTCAACGGCAACCCCAACGCACGGCCGTGCCATCCGACTTTGGACGGATACCGCAGCACCTGGCCGCCATGACCTAAGCGGCCGCCCCGGCCATCATCTCGGTCTGGACGGCTCCGTAGAGTGCGATCCATGCGGCCTGCACTTCGGGCGTCCACCGCTCCCCCAGCACTGCGGCCAGCATGTCCAGCAGGGCGCCGCCCACCGTGGCGTAGTGCGCGTCCACCACCCCGTATTCCTGGTGCCCCGCCCCCATCGCGCGCAGTTCGGACTGCAGCTGCGCCGGGCTGTCCAGCATCATGATCAGCACCCCCAGCATGTCGGTGAGCTTTTTCGCCTGCTCCCGGATGTCGCCGCAGAACATCGGCCGCAGGGACGGGTCCAGCTCGAAGAGACGACGGTAGAAAGCGAGAGCGCCCACCTCTCCGGCGCGCTCCACTTCGGCGAATGTTGTGCGGATCAGGTATCTCTGCCTCGGGTCCATCCACCAATGAACACCTTGATTCAAATTTTGGTATCCGACTTTAGTCTGATTGGCATTTTTCGGCAGCGGGCCATACTGAGGCCTGCATGCAAAAGAAAATTCTCATCATCGAAGACCAGGCCCCCATGCGGAGGAACATCGGACTTATGCTCCAGATGGAAGGCTATGAAGTCGTGAGCGCAGAGAACGGTCGCGCCGGACTCGAAAAGGCGCGGAAGGAAAAGCCCGACCTCATTCTGTGTGACGTGATGATGCCCGAGCTTGACGGCTATGGCGTTGTGCAGACGCTGCGCGAGGAGGACGGCTTCGCCGCCACGCCGTTCATCTTCCTCACTGCCAAAAGCGACCGCAATGACGTGAGGATCGGCATGAACTTCGGCGCCGACGACTACCTTACCAAGCCCATCGTGCGCGACGATCTGCTGGCCGCCATTTCAGCCCGGCTCGCCCGGGCAGAATCCATGCAGGAGCAGCTTGCCTCCGCCACTGCAGCAGCCGGCTTCCGTCCGGACTTCAACTCCCACGAGCCGCTCGTGAAGGCCTTCTCCCTCACCCCGCGCGAGGCAGAAACCCTGCTCTGGGTCGCCCAGGGCAAGAGCAATGGCGACACAGCCAGCATCCTGGGCATGAGCGAAAAGACCGTCAAGCAGCACATGGGCAGCATTTTCAGCAAGCTGGGCGTGGAGAACCGCAACGCTGCGGCGATGCGTGCCGTGGAGGTCCTGAGTCAGCCTGAACTTTGAAAATCAGGAAAACCGCCCCCACCATGCATCGCATCGGCGGGGGGGCAGGCGATCCCCCCGACCGGCTAAGCCTTTGATTTCCGCCGCCAGAACCCGGTCCACAAGTCTCCCAGGGACCGGTTTGTGCTGCGCAGCCACAGGAGGAGGCCTCCGACGACCGCAAGGATGGCATTTGTGCCCCACCCGGCCACCAGGGCGGGAATCTGGAATCCCTCACCAAATTTGAGCGAGAGGATGTTGAGGAACCTCATGGCGACAAAGATGAAAACCGCACCAGCAACGCCACCCAGGATGCCCCGCCGGCTGAAAACAATGCCGAGCGGAGCCCCGTAAAGCACCACCAGCAGGCAGCGGAACGGCAGCCCAAACCGGTCCTGCCAGTGCGTCCGGTAGGGAGCCAGCTCCACTTCAGGCTTGGATGAATTGGTTTTCAGGTAGCTGGACAGCTCCTGCACGCCGAGGTACTCCGGGCGGATCTTGTCTGAAGCCGAAAGCACCTGCCACGGAGTCTCCGACCACTCCTTGACCATTTCGGGCGTGGCGGTCATCACCGGGTCATCACCCTGCGTGTAGTCGATGGTATACGCTGGACGAAATTTCCAGGTCCGCGTCCTGGGACTCCACCACACCTTGTCGGCATAAATGGAGGAAATGGTGTTGAAATATTTGTCCTTCTGGTAAACGCGCACGCCCTGGATGGGGTGATCCTTGTCGTGGTCCAGCGGGATGTATTTGCAGAACCAAAGCCTTTGCTGCGTGCGGCTGGGGAACAGAACGTTCTTCGCCCCGGACAAGTCCTTGTTTCCGCGGCGGTCCCGCCCTTTTTCCTGCCCCTCGGCCAGCTTCAGCATGTCCTCCTTCCGCCGCTCCGCCTGGGGAGCCCACTGGTAGTTGCACGCCATAGCCACGAGCGTGAGATGCATGCCGAGCAAAATCAGGGGCAGCAGAATGCGGAACAGGCTTCGTCCGCATGAGACCATGGAAATGATTTCGTTGTAGCGGGACATCCTGCTCAGCGAATGCAGCAGCGCCAGCAGAAGCGAAATGTCGATGATCTCGATCAGGATCTTGGGCACTTGAATCCCGTAGAATTTGAGCACGTCGAGGAAACTGAACTTCGCATCGACAAAGTCCCGCCCGTTGTTCAGCAGATCCATGATGATGATGAGCGTCATCAGCCCCAGGAAGCACAGGAAAAATGGCGTGAGAAAACTGCGGACGACGTGGCGGTCCAGGATGCTGGCCCGCTGGTAAAGCCAGGTGACGAGCCCGGGGCTCAGCAGCATGAGGCTGATGATGACGAGCTTTCCGTAGTAGGCATCGATGGACGGGGTTTCGCCCAGATTGCTGCTGAAGGCTGCGCGGAAGTTGGTCTGGAGTTCTGACGTGAGCCACCAGCCCCAGATGAAGAGACTGGCCAGCGCCACTGGAAGCACCACCCCCAGCCCCCGTCCCCGGATGAGGGCCAGGACAAAAGCCGGCGCCAGCACCCAGCTGCCCGCCTTGAAAAGCAGGAGGAGGAAGTCCGCCACGAAATCCGCATCGTTGCCCGAACCCCGGATCAGCTCCACCTGCTCCCAGCCGGCCTCTCCAGACAGGTAGAAGCGAGCCAGTTGGAAAACAATCACAATCAACACCGTCAACCCGCCCAGCGCGGCGATGAGGGTGAGATTCGGCGCAGAGCGCACCGCCTCCAGCACACGGGACGGCAAACCTTTCGTTACATTGGGCATTGGCAGGCCGGAGCGTGTCCCTCACCACCCCGCCAGGCAAGCGGGATTTCGCTCCCTCCCTTCTCTTTTGCCCCCCTCCTCCCGTCCCCCTGGCCGGCAGGCTGGAAAAAAGTTCATTTTTCCTGGAAGAAAAGTGAACGCCCCCTCGTTTACTTTGTCACACAAAGCAATTCCGCGCCCTCTTCGGCGACCATCCTTTTTTCAATGTTCATCAATCCACTCATCCGTGGCGACGCCGCCACCTTGTCCGGCTGGCTCCAGCAGCCGAGCCCGCAGCGGCTCGGGCGGCTGGCGCTCCTCATCATCGCCGGCTGCGGTGTCTATGGCGCCACCATCGGCTGGTGGCGGGCTCCGCTGATGGGGCTGTATGTCGGCATCAAGATGCCGCTCCTCATTTTCATTACCCTGACGGTGAACGGACTTCTCAACGGCATGGCCGCCCAGCTTCTCGGCAGCGGCCTTTCCTTTCGCCAGACCCTGGAGTCGTTTTTGCAGAGCTTCGCCGTGTTTGCCATCATCGTCGCCTCGCTCAGCCCGATTTTCGGCTTTCTCCTCTGGGTCGGCCCCGGCATGGGGGAGCCCGGTGGGGCGGCCTGGTACCGGGTGCTCGTGCTGGGCCACACGTGCGTCATCGCCTTTGCCGGCATTCAGGCAAATCTCAGGCTGCTGAATGTGCTGGAGCACTTCGCCGGGAGCCGGAGCATCGCCCGCCGCGTCCTCACTGCGTGGCTGGCGGGGAACCTCTTCGTCGGCGCCCAAATTTCCTACCTCTTCCGGCCCTTCTTTGGAAATCCGGATCTGGAGGTGCAGTTCCTCCGGCCAAACTGGAACCAGGGCTCGTTTTACGAAACCATCTACACCCTGGCCAAAGGCTCGCCGGGCCTGGTCTTCGGCGTCCTCTTTGTCCTAACCTGCGCCTGGACATTCACCCGCCTTTCCCGCTTCGCGAAAAACAACAACTCACTTCATTAACCACACCACCACAAGAAACCATGAACACAAATCCTGATCCCTCCACCCCGCCCCCCACGCCAGCGCCGACAGCGACTACGGCACCAGTCGTGCCCCCGCCGCCCGCCTTCCCCGTGCCATCCACGCCCTTGCCCCCGGCCGGCCCCCGGCTGCAGCCGGTGCCCACCCCGGCCAGCCTGGTGCTCGAACCCATGGAAAATCCCGGCCTGCTCAGCGCCTGCGAGGCCCTGCTGAAAAAACCCGGCCGCGTTCTGCACCAGCTCAATGAACCGGGCTCAACCCGGCTCGCCGTTGGCCTCCTGCTCGTCACGCTCCTCTTCCTCGCCCTCTTCGGGTTTCTCCTCGGCACCTTTTCCGGCGGCCAGCAGCTCTGGGCGGCCCCGGTGAAGGTCGCAGCAGGCCTGCTTTTCAGCGCCGTCATTTGTTTTCCCAGCCTCTACGTCTTCAGCTGCTTGGGCGGGCTGGACGTCCGCGTCAGCCGCGTGGCCGCCCTGCTCCTCGCAGCCTTGAGCCTCACCGGCCTTCTGCTTCTAGCCTTCAGCCCGGTGGTCTGGATTTTCTCCCAGGCCTCGGAGTCGCTCGTATTCATCGGCCTGCTGGCCCTCGTCTTCTGGCTCATCTCCCTCGGCACCGGTTTCAGCCTGCTGCGCCGCGCGGCCCGCCTCTTCGGCCTCAACCGCTCCGGCCACCTCGTCATCTGGATGGGCATCTTCCTCCTCGTCGCCCTCCAGATGAGCACCAGCCTGCGCCCCATCATCGGAAAAGCCGACACACAGCTCCCCACGCAGAAAAAGTTCTTCCTTGAACACTGGTTCGACACGATGAATGCCCCGAGGAAACCCACTCCGGAAATCGTCCGGGAGTAGCCCCCCCTCCCCCAGCCGCCGTGTCCGCTCCAGCCATCCTCTTTTTCGACGCCGACTGCGCCTTTTGCGACAGCCGGGTGCGCTGGATCGCGGAGCGGGACCCGGAGCTGCGCTTTCAGTTTGCCCCGCTCCAGGGGGAAACAGCCGCCCGCCTTCTGGCCGGCACCACCCTGTCTGCCGACCTGAACACCATGGTTCTCCGCCAGCCGGACGGCACCCTGCTCACCCGGTCGGACGCAGCCCTCGCGGTGGCCCGAGGCCTGGCTGCCCCTTGGCCGTGGCTCTCCGCACCCGCCCGCCTCCTGCCCCGTCCGGTGCGGGATGCCGCCTACAATCTTGTCGCCCGCCACCGCCACCAGCTCACCGGCACACCCGCCGCCTGCGCCCAGCCCGATCCAGCACGGTATTTACCCTAGGCTGCAGTACAGGGTTCCCACGTTGACCTGCGGTCATTTTCACGGATCATGCCCTTCATGCTGACCCCACTCCGCTCCGCTCCGCTCCTCGCCACCCTCCTGCTCACCGCCGCCACCGGCCGGGCAGATTCGCTCGTTTATTTCGGCACCTACACGAACACCACGTCCAAGGGCATCTACGTCAGCACCCTCAGCGACGACGGTAAACTCAGCCCCCCCACCCTGGCCGCCGAGAGCAAGAGCCCCAGCTTCCTCGCCGCCGATCCCAAGGGGAAATACCTCTACTCCGCCAACGAGTCCGGCAGCACCACCAACGCGGCGGGGGCGGTCACCAGTTTCAGCATCGACCGTGCTACCGGCAAACTCACCCAGCTCAATGAGCAGTCCTCCCAGGGCAAAGGTCCGTGCCACGTCGCGGTCGATCCCACCGGCAAGGTCCTCCTCGCCGCAAATTACGACAACGGCAGCCTCGCCAGCTTCCCCCTCGCCGCCGACGGGAAAATCCAGGACGCTACGGCCGGCTTTGCCCACAAGGGGAAAAGCGCCAATCCTCAGCGTCAGGAGGGACCCCACGCCCACTGCGTCGCCTTCTCCCCGTCCGGCCAGTTTGCCCTCTGTGCCGACCTCGGCCTGGATAAAATCTTCAGCTACCGCGTGAATTCCGACTCTGCCGCCCTCGACGAGTCCAGCCCCCCTTTCGTCATGATGAAACCAGGCTCAGGCCCGCGCCACTTGGCCTTTCACCCGGCCCTTCCCGTCGTGTGGTCCATCAACGAACTGACCTCCACCATCACCACCCTCCAGTTTGACGGCAAGACCGGCGCCCTCTCCACCTCCCAGAGCCTCACCACCCTGCCTGCCGACTTCAAGGGCTCCAACTCCACCGCCGAACTCGTCGCCCACCCCACAGGCCGGTTCGTCTACGGATCAAATCGCGGCCACGACTCCATCGCCAGCTGGTCGGTGGATCCCGGCACAGGCTGGCTGCGCCCCCTCGCCCACACCCCCGCCGGTGGAAAAACACCGCGCGGCTTCGGCATTTCCCCCGATGGCAAGTGGCTCGTCGCCGCCCACCAGGACAGCGACACCGTCCAGCTTTTCAAGCTTGATGCCGAAACCGGAGCCCTCAGTCCCAGCGGCACAACCCTGCCTCTCGGCCGCCCGGTCTGCGTCATCTTCGTCAAAAACTGAGTCCTCAGTCCCCGGCTTGACCGCCCAGCTCTCGGGCGAAAATCGAACCGAATTCAGTTCGATTCCACCGGCAGCGGCTTCGCCACCCGCGGCTCAGGCTGCGTGTCGTCAATGGGCCGCCGCACTTCGGACGTGACGACAGGCTTGACCGGCTCAGGCCGGGCCGCAGGCACTTCTGCGGACGCCTTCACCAGCGGCTTCGCTCTCGGGCCGGAGGCAACGGGAGGCGCCGTCGATCCGTCATGCTGAAAAGCCGACTTATCATCCTGCGAGCCTGGCATCGCCGCCTGGCCAATCGCGCTCACCGTCCCCTGGTCCTTCTTCTCCCCCATCTTCGCGTAGACCACCGCTCCGATGATCGGAATGGCCAGAAGCATTAAGACAACCGCCAGCGAATACGCCCGCCGCGGAGACTCTCCCGAATGGGGGCGTGGGGCTGAAGCCAGGTTTTCGGTCACCGCCTGCAGGTAGGCGTAGCCTTTCGCACTGCTCAGCCCACCAGTTTGGAATTCAGCCAGATACTCACTGATGTCCAGCTTCAGGTACTTGCTGTAAAGGTTCAGAAACCCCTTCGCGTAAGTCAGATTCGCGAAGTTCGCGTAATCATCATTCTCCAGCTCCTGGAGCCGGGCGCAGGGAATGCGCGTCTTGTGCTGCACGTCCTCTATGCAGAGTCCGCGAGCCGTACGCGCTTCGTAAAGTTGCTTTCCTACGCTTCTAGCCATGATTCCAACGAGCTGCTTGATCCCAAAAGGGCCAGCAAACTTCGTTCCGTTTCTGAAAATTTCAAGTAAAAGGCTAAACTCCCGCTAATTTTTATGGAAATTAGAGTTCAACCCCACCCAGGTGCCGCGATCAGACGGCGATCCGGCTTTTACAAGCTCGGATACACAGCATAGAACCTGGCGATTCGGCGCTGGCTGGTGAACGGGGTGGCTACACTGAGCAGATTGGTTCCGTACGAAGGTCCTGAACCTCCCGATGTCTTGTCCTTGAAGTACTTCCAGACAAAAAGCCCTGAACCCGGGTTCGTAAAATCTTGCAAACCGACATGTGCCGACCCATCTTCAGAAGCCAGGTCCCCCCAAGTGAACGTCATCACCAGATCGCCGTTTGTTCCAATGGAGACGGCCACGGTGTCCGCGTTGGGCACTGCAGGATCAGTTCCTTCCAGGTATTCCAGCTTGTTGGAAATTCCGTCGTTGTCTGGATCGCCATCCAGACCACTGGAGACGTCTTTCCCCATCGCCCAGACATCATAAAGTGTGGAATTGTCCATCCCTGGCGTGGACACCGGCATGGGATATCCCTTGAGGACGCGCAGAAGCCAGTAACGGTTGCCCATACCTCCCTGCTCAGGGCGCCCGATGCAAACGGGCGCAGATGGCGCACCGGCCACGGGCGCACCGGCCACGGGCGCAACGGCCGAGTCCCACACCATGCCAAGTTCCGGTATGCCCAATCCATTCAGCAGCCCCATGTCATCGCTCCCCTTGGTCACTCCCCCATCATAAACAATGGCATCCAGCACAGTAGCCAGTGTTGCGATGTTTGCCACCGGCGTGTTGTTGGGAATGCTCGACGGGGTGCCCGCGCAGAGCACCCCGCGTCCCCTTCCGCTGCGCCTGCGACATCCGAGCCATTCTGGAGGAAGTCTGAGGTGGCGATGGCGAGGTAGGTTGTTGAGTCGGTGATTCCAGAGATCGCACTCCCCCGACCCATCATGAAATACCCGGACGCACTCATTTTCTTCCCGGTCAGGGAAATGGTCCTGTAAGTCAGGTCGGTTGCTCCGTTGACCAGTACAACGAAATAGCCATTCAACGAGGTGGAGTTAAGATTAAATCTGCTCGTCGCCAGCTCGATAAATTCGGACGAGTCGGTCCCTGGCTGGTCAGCCTCTATTTCAGAAATGTAAATGCCGGAACCCGGTGAAATGCCGGCAAATGCGTTTTGACGGGGCAGAATCGCGAGGAGGAGGGCAGAAAAAACGGCGGCTGCAGACTTCATGCCCGCCACATTACCAGATCACCACGATATCGGTAAAGAAAAAGCGCACAGAACTTTCGCCCATCCACCCACACTGGACCGCAGCAGGACTACGCAGCTGATCCACCCTCCGGCGTTGAACCAAACCGGCCATGCAGGTAGGCTTCAAGCGCCCGGCAGAAGGCGTCCCGGGAGGCTTCGGTGGAAAAAATGTGATCCGCCTGCTCGATGGTGAAGCACCGCAGCCGTCCTTTCTCAATCAACCGGGAAGCCTCGCGCCCCCCCTTGTGCCTGAGCAGAAATTCGCCGGGATCACTGTCTGCCACAAACATGGCGAGTTGCCGACTGGCAGCCGCGATGCGGCGCAAATCCGCCGGGAGATCGTCCTTCACCGGGTGGCCCCAGGGGTGGCCGCCGGAATCACCGGTAGGAGCGGCCGCCCCCGTGGATGCTTGTTTTACCCGGCCCCTGCCGGACAAAACCAGTTTGTCCACGATCTGCCGGAATGCTTCGCGGAACCCAGTCCCGGTCTTTCCTGTCAGCAGCCGCCGCCAGCTTGTCGGATCGAGCAGCCTTTTTTTATAAAAATGCCAGACCCGCAGCCTCTCCGTGGACGAGCTGTCCACAGCAGCCTCGTCGCTCCAGAAAAAGGTGAGTGGATTGATCAGAATGCTCTCGATGAAGCCGGTGTGGGGCAGCTGGGCCGCAGATTGAAAGGCGGCGTAAGCCCCGGAACAGAGCCCCATCATGACGACGGGGCGGCCGGGTTGCAGCCTCTCCAGCGCGTCGCAGATCACCGCGACATCGCGCACAGCCGTGGCGGCATAGTTGTTGTTTTCCAGCCGGCCGGGATCCACTCGGCTGTCCCCCAGCCCGCTGAGATCCACGCGCAGACAGGGATAGCCGAGCGCGGCCAGCCGCCTCGCGACGAGCACATGCAGACGGCCCGGCCCGGAACGGTTGGCCGCGCCGGCATTCAAAATGACTATCCAGGGCAGCGTGGAGCCACCTGTCTTCGGCTCGGTGAAAATGCTAAAAATATCCGGTGACTGACTGAGCCTTGCGATGCGCTCCACCACCGGGACCGGCCCCGCCGTCACCATCAAGCCGGTCGTTCGTGAAAAATCCGCAGGGTCCCGGTCGCCGTCGGGGGATTTTGAATCGAACCAACCGGCGATCCGCTCCAAGGCCTCCTCCGGCACGGTGGTCAGGTGCGGCTCGGCCATCATTTCCACATAGCCGGGCAGCCACAGCGCCTCAGCGTCCAGCCCGAGGCTGGTAAAACGGTCAAACAAGGGAGACTCCCTTCGGGCGGCCTCCCCATGCACGATCAATCCACTGCGGAAGCGCGGCTCCAGCGACAGAAGGTCGACTGTGGAAATCTCCTGCAGGGTCTGCGAGGTGAAGACGAACCCCACCGCTTCGATGCAGGATGAGGACCCCGTCTCCGCCGTCAGCCGCGCAGTCTGGCTCAGCGCCTTTAACTCGCGCAAATGGCGCCGCCCGGAAACGACCGGCTCCCAGAGCAGGAGGTTTGCCACCTCATGATCCTGCACGTAGAGCGCCGCGAGGGTGGCTCCCATGCGAAGGCCGGCCAGGCTGATCATTTCACAGCCGCCCTCTTCGCGCAGCCAGTCCACCGCATCACCCACGCTGGCGAGCCAGGCGGCGAAGCGATCTGGGTCCGTGTCCGTCCCGTCGGAGTCCCCCGTGCCGTGATAGTCGAGGCGCAGAACGGTGAACCCCCGAGCCGCCAGCCGTTCAGCCAGATGACGCAGCGCGCGGTGGCTGTGCGTCTGCTCGTGCGCCACGGGCGGACAGATGACGATGCCGTGGTGGCGCAGTCCATGCCCACACCGGTGCAGCCAGGCAAACAGGGAACGCCCCTCGCTTCCGAGGTAAAAGGCCGTACTCTCCACCGGTCCACGCCCCGCCCGCGCGCGCTCTGGCGCGAGGTCTGGTGGTGGAGTGGCAAGTGTGAGTGACATGATCCTTCGTTTTATTGAGTGCCGGCGGTGATTTCTCCCGTGAAATTCAGAGCCTCCACAGAAACCCGGAAGCGGCCCCGGTTTCCGACTGCGGGCGAAAAGGCGACTGTTTTTTCCCGGCCCGGGCAAAGGTGGAAATAGTTGTCATCCGGCAGGAACCCCTGCGCCGTCAGCCTCACGCTGTGGAGAAAGCGGTCACATTTCAGCGTCACCGCACCGCGCCCATCCTCCAGCGCCACAGCCTTTATGGACAGGCTCTCCGGAGGCAGCGGCCAGGCCTCGGGATTCCGTGCGCGGGTGAGATGAAAGGCTTCACTCAGGACCTCCCGCTGCGCATTAAACCAGGTCGCCACCACAACGTGATGCGCCTGCGGGCCGAAACGGTACGCATAGTTCACATCGTGGAATGATCCCGTGATTTCATCCAGACTCATCGTCACCCTTGCCCGGCCTCCCACGCTCAGAGCCAGTTCGTGTCTCGCCGTGATCACACCCGGCTCACGCAGCAGCTGCACCTCCACCATGCCCTCCTGCGGAGCGGCGGCTTCATTAATGAAATGAAGATCCAGACCGTCCAGCCCCTCGTCCGTGATCGTCAGCTGGCGCGTCTGCCACACGCGCTTGAGCTGGTACCAGGCCGCCTTCGGCATGCCGTGGTGATCTACGATTCCCCACCCTGACGCGGCCCACAGGTCTTTGAAAAACCAGACCAGCGCCCCGGCGTTCCGGCTGTGACTGCTGCGCCATTCCGAAAAAGTGCGCGCCATCATTTCCCCGGAGGTCACGCGGCTGAGTTCCAGGTAGCGGGGCATGTCGAATGAGCGCAGCGTCGCGGGGTCCACCGCAAACAACTCCCGCAGGTAGTGGTCGCGCACGTCCTCGAAATCCCACGCCGAACCCGTGTCCCGCGGCACCCGCTGCTTCCAGCGCGGATGATGCACCACGGGCAGCAGACCTCCCATGATTTCATCGATCACGCCGGGCTCCGGTATGTTCGCGAACCCGAGACACTCGGAGGTAAACTTGACATCAGCCTGCCGAAGCTCGCGCAGGGAGCGCAGGTAGGCGCCGATGCCGTAAAAATGAGTAACCCCCGTCCGCGTGTGAAAGGGCAGTACCCCGCCGCTGGGCGACGAGGGAACGTACGCCGTGCCCGGATGGCGCGTAGCGCAGAGCGCCGGAAGATCGCGGCCAAACCAGTCATTGCGCCACAGCTCGGGCGACATGCCCAGCATGGCAGATTGCTGCTCCACCTCGCTGTTGCCGCAATAGACCGCCACGCAGGGGTGCTGCGCCAGCCGGTCGATCTGCTGCTGCGCCTCGATGGCGATGTTTTCAGCAAACGCGGAGTCGTCCACCGGGTAGTCCATGTTGGCAAACATGAAATCCTGCCAGACGAGAATGCCCAGCTCGTCGCAAAGGCGGTAAAACTCATCACTCTCGTAAACCATCGTGCCACCGATGCGGACCATGTTCATGCCTGCCTCGCGCGCGAGCAGCAGGTCGCGCCGCAGGGACTCCCGGGGCGCAGACAGGGTGAAAATATCGCCCGCCGTCCAGCAGGCTCCCCGGCAATAGATGTCCTCACCATTGATGCTCAGGCCAAATCCCGGCTCGTCCCGTCGTTCCAGCTGGCGAAATCCCACCCGCTCCAGAGCGAACTCCAGCGGCCCGAGTTCCGTTTCCATCACTACACGGCAGTCATGCAAATGCGGCGTCCCGTGCGTGTGCGGCCACCAGAGATCAGGATTGGGAAGGCGCAGCTCGCCCTCAATCGCGGAGCCATGACACGCCAGCACGGCCTCATTTTTCCCGACGTGGAGCCTCGCCGAAATGATCTCCACGCTGGCCTCCACCAAGGCGGAAAAACTGATAACCCCGCATCCACCTTCCAGCACCGCCGTTCGCTGGATCTGGCTCAAAAGGACCGGCCCGCACTCCAGACGCACCGCCCTCCACGGCCCCACCGGCGGCACAGGCGGCGTCCAGCCAGGTATCCGGCCCAGCAGGCTGGTGCGGTGCCAGCGCAGCTGCTGGTGGCTGGTCAAGTTAGTCTTCCAGCGCGGGCGGGGGCGTTTCTTTTTCAGCTCGACGGAGAGGGAGTGGAAGACGATCACCAGTTCATTTTCCGCCTTCAGCAGGCCGCTCACGTCCGAACGATGCGCGCGAAACATATTGTCAGTGCGCAGGATGCACTCGCCATTAAACCACACCGCCGCCGGTGAAGCCAGGCCGTCCAGGCACAGGAAACACGGCGTGCCGGGCGCGAAATCCGGAGCCGGGAATGTGGTGGCATACCACCAGTCCTGCGCGTCAATGTCCACCGGATGCTGGTGATCCCACCTGCCCTGGGCGTGCAGCGCAGCGGCTGCGGTGCCGGGAACTTCCGCCGGCAGCCAGTCGCCCGCGTCATCCACCCTGGGCGCCGCCGCCTCCAAGCCAGCCGGCAGCCGGGCGCAGCACTTCCAGCGGGCTGTTGCCAGCGCATCGCAGTGCTCCGCCGCTGTGTGGATCGCATTCACCCGTCTAAGTGAGAAACCGGGACACCAGAAAATCCGTGGCCGTTTTCCAGTGCCGGGCCATCTGGTCGATTGGCTGAAGATCCAGCGGCCGCTTCCGCGCCATGGAGCGGGCCAGCTGAAACTGCAGCGTCTTCGCCGCAGTGGAAATCCCGAGCACAGCCTCCATCGGCTCCGCCAGCCCGGTGACACCCTGCGCCTCCAGCCATTTCAGGTACGCCCCGGCCGCCTCAAAGCACGCGCCGAACTGGCGCAGCGTGGCGAAGGAATACTGGTGAAACGTGGCCAGAGGCTCATCCGCCAGCCATTTGAGATCCGCCTCAAAGCGGGTGCGGAATTTCTCGAAGGGATTCTGCCCGGGCAGCCGCTGGAGGTGCTGCTTAAACAGTCGCAGCGATCCGTCGAGCAGTTCCCCGCCCTGCAGTGGCAGGGCCGGACCGCGCTTCACCAGCTCGCAGTACGGCGGGAGAATGGCCGGATTTTTCACCCCGCGGGTGTGAAAGACACCGGCAAAGTCATCCCCGTGCAGGTGGTAGTACCCCTGGCCGTGAAAGTAGCCCAGCCGCTCGTTCTCCACGTCTATTTCCACCACGGCCACGGTGGTCTTGACGTGCTCCAGCTGGTACGCGCTTCCGGCCGTGTCCGGCAGGAAATAAGAGTCCAGCTCCACCAGCACCGGGCGTCCCAAGGCCAGCTGCTCATCCAGATGCGCCTGCACCGGCCGCCAGACAGCCATCTCCTGCACGTCCAGCGCGTACAATTCGTAAAGGTCGGCCAGCGGAAACTTGAAAAACGTCCACTGGTCCCCCTCAAAATCGATGCCAAGCGTGAATGGCAGCGCCGCCAGAGGCTCCAGACCCCAGGAATGCAGCAGCTCCGTCCACACATCCACGTAGCAGTTCGTCTCCGCCCAGTCACGCTCCTGCTCATGCAGGCGGTGGCGCGAGTAGTTCTGCGGATCCAGCGTGAGTATCTTCCTCGTCATAGTCCCAGCGCATTCTTCACCTCGTGCGGCCAGTCGTCGGGATCCAGCCCATGGTGCTTGAACAAAGCCAGCGTCACCCGCTCCAGCCCGAAGCCGATGCATGCAGAGTGCGCTGTGTTGCCATCCGGCGTGTTGATGTCAAATGTTTTGCCGAAGTAGTCCAGGTGGCAGTTCATGGAGCCAATGGCCGTGGGTTTTTCCTCGGCGGCGACAGGAATGGTGAACTCGTGCTTCAAGTCCTGCTCCTTCTGCGAGGCCGCCATCACCCGGCCTCCGCGGCCGAAAAATGGATCATTCGCCAGCACGACGTCGACGCCCAGCCCCACCTCGTTCAGAATTTCCCGGCCCAGCGCGATCCACGTCCTGCGGTGGGCCATGGCCTGCTCCGGCGTGCCGATGCGCACATATTCCCTCATGCGGAAAATCTGCATCCGGCACGGGTCGATCGACGGTTCATGACGAAAGACGGAGGAAACCAGCTTCACCGTTCTACCCTCGCGGCCCAGCGTGCCCGTGGCCGTGGGATACAGCTGGTAGCAGCCCGCAGGCGTGAGCATGATCTCGCTCGGCGCCAGATCCTGCGTCCACTCCCCGCCTGCGGCACGCTTCGCCAGCATCGCCGCGTGCTCTCTTTCCCGGCCGGTAAAGCTGTGCACCGAACCCATCAGGTCCGGGAAATTTTCGATGTGACTCGTCTTTAAATAGACTTCGCGGCTCAACACCCCCGGGCAGTGCATAGTGTCTGAGGGAATGTGGGCCGAACGTTTGATCGTAAAGCGGTCAAACGACTGCAGCACGTCCTCAAACGCGCCGCCAAAAGCAAAGACGCCCTTAACCCCCTGCGGAATAAATAGCCCCGCCTCCAGAAGTTCATCCAGAAAGGCCTGGTAGAGGTCGTTGAGCGGCATCGCCGCGGTGGAACTGCAGCTCATTGTTGTCCCTCCCTGTGCATTACAAGCATGGTTGCGTTTAGTTTCAAAATTCGATCATTGTTCACCATCAAGGCCGCGCCATACGCATCGCGCAGGTGCCGCGCGATGCTGAATTTGGAGTCATTCCGGTAGCCGGAGATGCCGCAGATCAGCATGGCCCGGCCCACGATGTCCACGAGCTGCTGCGAACAGGACAGCTTCAGGTTGTTCGTCCGGATCGCGAAGCCGAACTCCTCAAACGCCCCGGACCGCCCGCTGTTCAGCAGCTGATGGTACTCCCGCGCCATCGCCGCCACATTCTGCCTCATCTCCTGGAGCACCCCGTCCGTTTCCGCCAGGCGGATCGCGGAAATGGGCGTCTCCCCCGGCGTCTTTCGCGCCTCCGCCCGCACGAAAGCACGCGCCTGGTTCACCGCATCCATCGCGATCCCCGACCAGAGCGATCCCCACACAATGTGCGAGGTCGGGTGCATCGTCCGGCTCAGGATTTCATTGAACGGCTGCGGCAGGATCTGCTCGACACTTCCGCCCGCCGTCAGTTCAAAACCCGAACTGCACGTGCCGCGGAAGCCCATTGTGTCCCAGTTGGAGATCGGCACCGCCGTGTATTCCCCCTTCGTGACCATCACGCTCACCTGCTCGTTGGCTGGAGCGTCCGGTCCCTTCCGGCACGTTGCCAGGATTTCGTCCGCGTATTCGCCATAGGAAATCACCGGCGCCTTCTTTGTCAGGGTAAACCTGTCACCATCCGTCTCAATGGCGCAAACACTGGAGCGCAAATCCCCTCCCGTCCCGATCTCCGTCGTGGCGGAGGCCATCAGGCGCTGCTCGTCCACCAGCCTCTCCAGGTAGTCCCGGAAGTAGGCGGATTCCTGCCCGTGATTCACCACGCAGGCCACCTGGATTTTATGCATCGCATAAATCATCGCCGATGACCCGCAGTACTGCCCCAGCGCCTCGCAGATCCTCGAAATCTGCACAATCGACAGCCCCATGCCGCCGTATTCTTCCGGCACGCCCGCACTTAGCAGGCGCGCCTCCCGCATCGCAGTGATGGACTCCACCGGAAACCGCGCCTTCGCGTCCACATCCGCAGCGTGAACGCGCAGCACATTCTTGCCAATCGAATGCACCTCCCGCAGGACCTCGTCAAAATCGACTTTCGCAGCCAGTAATGCAGTCATGGTCAGAAATGGTTGGGGTGGTGGAAAAACTCCCGACGCCGGACACTCGCGTGCCCGCATCCCCCCTTGAAAATCAGGCCGCCAGTTGCTTGATCGCGTCGGCGATGGATTCAACGCTCTTGAACGTCTTGCGCCCCATCATTCCGTCGGGAAACTCCACATTGAACCGGTCCTCCAGCGCCAGCATCACCGCCACCGTCGCCAGTGAACTCAGCCCTGCAGTGTAGAGATCATCCTCATCATTCTGAGGAAGCGCCGTCATGCGTCCGTGCTCGGAGAGAATTTCCCTGATCTGAAAACCAAGGGTGGTCTGTTGTTCGGTGTCAATCATTGGGTGAGGTTGGTGTTTGTTCGTCCATCCGTTCTTCAGCTCGCAGGTCAAATTCACGATCCCACCCCGTCTTCCATACGGTGCGTTATCGGCTGCGGACTAAAATCCGGAATCACTAATAATTACCATACACTCGATTTATGGAATTTCCATCGCTTTCTATAAATTGACGCATTTTTCATAATCGAGAGGCACGGACGCGCACTTGACCGGCCTCTCCCCTCCTCTACAGTGCGCTGTTTTTCCTGTTCAGGAAACGACTGGTGTCGCGCGGCCGCCAGAACCGGACCTCGTGAAACGCCGCAGGCTACCCCTTCACATCCGCCTTATTCACCACGGGCGCGAAACGCACGGGAGTGATCGCCTCAATCTTCGACAGTGGCACCTGGAAGGGCTGGAACTCCTCATCCGGGACGATGTCTGCCTCCATGTCCTTGATCAGCTGCGCCTGGCTGAGGAGAAAACCGTACGCCTTCAGCTTCCCTCCGTCATTGGCCACCACCACTTTCCAGTATTGTTTGGGGATCGGCACCACACCGCGAAACATCTTGTCCGAGTTCGAAAGCACCGGCCCGGCAAACTGGGTGAGCCGGTCATCCTGTTTCTTCAACTGTTTGGCCACCATGGATTCCAGTTTCCCCCAGATGCCGCCCTTCCCACCCTGGTTGAAGCCGGAATGCTGCGGCGTGCAGTTCGTCAGGTGAAACGTGTCCCAGTTTGCAAACACCGCCTCCTCCTCAGTCTCGCCCCAGTAGTTGTCCTCACGGCGCACGATGTGGCCGAGGTCAAAATCCGTCCCGTCGTAGATCTCCTTCTTGCTGACCTGGTCCGCCTCCGGAACGCGCGGATCCGGGTCCCACTTGTCATCCCCCAGCGCAGTGCGCGACAGCTCGCCGCGGAATTTCGCCTCGGCGCTGTAGTTGCTGGCGGTGAAAAAGCAGACCCGGCGCTTCGCGTTCATCACGAGGGAAAAATGGTAATACGGCACGATGTGGTTGTTCTTCCCTCCCACGTCCGTCCGGCGGGAGACATCCTTCATGGCCGCTGGGGACAGGGTGGGCAGGGGCACTTTGATCCCCAGAAAATCAGGATCGTAGCCCAGCTTGTCGCGGTTCTTGTAGTTCGTGTCGAGGATCTTCTTTTCATCCAGCACCGCGTCCGCCGCCGACGAAGCGAGGACCGCCGGGGCCGCCACCGGGGCAGCAGCTGCAGGCTTTGCCACACCCGCTCCCGCCCACTGCACGCGGAAGGAAACCGGCACCGTGACCAGCATCCCGTCCGCCGTGATCCGCGTCTGCGGGAGGCCCGCACCGCCGGCCTCCGGTGCCTCGCCGCCAAGCCCGCCACCATCGTGTCCTGCCGGGGCACCGCCCCCGTCAGTCTTCGTCGCTTCCAGAAATTCTGCTTTCATCTCCCCCTCAGGTGCGGAGGATTCGATGTTCTTTACGATGGCACTCGTGCGGATGCCCTCATTTGCCACCCACTGGATCTGATTTTCCGCCGCGTCCGGCGGCGCCACCTTGCCATCCGGCCCCAGCCATTCACCCTTCGCGTTCTTTTTCGGCACCCCGCTGTGGTGCAGCCCCACCACCTGCCAGGAGTCATTGAAGACCGGCGACCCCGACGACCCCGGCGCCGTGTCGCACAGGTAGACCATGTGAATGCCGTCCTCCGACAGCTTCACCAGCTGGTTTTCCCGGATGGCGATCTGCTTTGGTTCCCCGCCCGGGTGCTGCACGATGGAAACGTACTCCCCTTCGTTGATCTTCCCCAGCGTGGGGTTCATCTGGAGCCAGCCGTAGTCCGCCAGCGCCGTCCCGCGCAGGAGCGGCACCGGGTCCACCGCCACCAGGGCGAAATCCAGCGCCGCGTTGTTGTAGAAGTAGCCGCCCTGGCCGCCCGTGCGGAAGCGAAACCTCTCCGTCGGCCTCGGCCGTCCCATTCCGTCCAGCTGGTAGTCAAACTCCAGCACCGCCCCGCCCGCCTCCGCCGCCGATTTGAAAACATGATGGTTCGTCAGCAGCAGCCGGGGCGAAACCATGAACCCGGTCGCATACCCCCGCGCCTGCCCGCCCGGCCCGAGAAAGATGATCCGCCCGACCGACCGCGCCACCCTCAGCCCTCGTTCGAAATAATTCAGGTCCAGCAGATCACTCCGCCCCAGAATGCGCTCCAGATCCAGTCTCGACGGGGCCGCCCCCGTCGGTGCGGCAAACCGTGCCCGCAGTGTCATCCGGTCGGGATCCTTCCGGTTCAGCTCGCCCGGCCGCGAGTTCTTCAGCTTGAGGAAATCAGCCAGCTTTGGCTGGATTCGGGCCGTGGTGGCATCAATGATGGAGCGGTTGATCGTAATCATGTTGGGCAGGCAGTTTTGCAGCGGGCCTCAGGTTTTCTGGGAACCCGTCTGTACCATATACTTCGCAAAAAAGAGCCGCTTGTTAAGCTCATTTCACGCAAAATCCGCTTTTCCTGACAACGCCCCCTCCGTCCGAAGCGTTCACGGCATTTTTTCCCCGGCCCCATTTTTTCCTTGTCTCCACCCGCCCGGCCCTGTTACAAAACCGGCGCTTGCCCGTCCGCCAACTCTCCAGTTGGGTGGCCCAAAGCAAGACTGAGGCCGGCCTGGCTCGCAGATTGCTACCGTCCCTCCCTTTCTACCACCCAGAACTACCACCATGCAGACCACCCATTCCTCACCACGGACTCTCCTCCTCGGCACCCTCACCCTCGCCGCAGCCCTCGCCACCACGGCTCGCGTCAGCGCCGCCCCGTTCACTAACGGAAACCTTGTCATCTACCGTGCGGGCACCGGGACGGCTGCGCTCGCCAGCGCGGCCACGGCTGTTTATCTTGATGAGTACACCACTGCGGGAGTGCTGGTTCAGTCCATCGCGCTGCCCACCGCAGCCACTGGCGCCGACCAGCCCCTGACAACCTCGGGTACTTCCACCTCGGAAGGGCTGATCACCCGCTCGACGGATGGTCGCTACCTCATGATTCCGGGTTACGCCACCGTTCCCGGCACAGCCTCCATCACCGGCTCCACCGGAACAGCCATCAAGCGCGTGGTCGGCCGGGCCGACGCCAGCGGTGTCGTCGACACGAGCATGGGCCTCGCTGACTTTTCCAGCGGCGGCAATCCCCGGTCCATCGCCAGCACGAATGGCACGGATCTCTGGCTGACAGGAGCAAACGGCGGCATTCGTTACGCCACCTTTGCAGCGGGAACCGCAGGCACCAGCACGCAGTTGGTGACGACGCCCACGAACCTCCGCCAGGTGCGTATCTTTAGTGGTCAGCTCCTCGTCACCACCAGCTCGGGAACGACGATCCGCTTCGGACTGGTCGGCACCGGCACACCCACCACCACCGGCCAGACCATCACCAGCCCGCCAGGGCTACCGACTTCCGGCGGCAGCCCCTACGGGTTCTTTCTAGCCGATCTGGACGCCACCGTCGCCGGCCCGGACACCCTCTACTCAGTTGATGACTCCGCAGGCTCGGGCATCCTGAAGTTCTCCCTCGTCGGGGGCACGTGGGTCAGCAACGGTCTCGTGGTAGTTCCCACTGCCCGCGGCCTGACCGGCACCGTCTCGGGGACAACCGTCACCCTTTACACCACCAACGGATCCGCGCTCGGCAAGATCACCGACACTGCCGGCTACAATGCCGCCAATAACGGGACAGTCACCAGCATCGCCACCGCCGGAACCAACACCGCCTTCCGCGGCGTCGACTGGGCGCCCGTCAGCGCCACGCCCATCGACACCTGGCGCGTCGCGAAATTCGGCTCCGGCGCCACCAACACCGGCCTCACAGCGGACGGGGCCGATTTCGACAGCGACGGCATCTCGAACCTTCTCGAATACGGCCTTGGCATCGAGCCCACCAGCGCCTCGGGGACAAATGGCGCCCCCTCCCTGCCCTCCATCGTCACCGGCTCCACGGATCCGCTCCTCAGCGACCGCCTGGCCATCAGCTTCACCATTCCCGCCCCCGCCCCGGCGGATGTGACCTACATCGTGCAGGCAGCGGACGGCCTCAACTCCTGGGTGCCCGTCGCCATCAAGATCGGCACCGGTGCCTGGTCGTGGACCTCGGGCGGCACCTCCCACGTCGTCACCTCCACCACAGGCGCTGTGGAAACAGTGCAGGTGGGCGACCTCACCTCCATCGCCGCTGCCTCCGGCGACCGCCGCCAGCTCCGGCTGAAAATCACCAATCCCTAGTCCGGATTCGGCCTCTCCTTCATTGCAAGGCCCTGCAAGGCCGGTTCGGAATCCCCGGACCGGCCTTTTTTCCGCCCTCAGCAGGCCCTCCCCAGTCCACCGGCCCCCCGCCGCCACACCCTCCTTGACCCCCAGCCCGCCCTCGGCTTCACTGTGCTTCATGAAATCCCTGCCCATCTTTGCCCTCCTCGCCCTCTCCGCTTCCTCCCTCACCGCCGAGGACTGGCCCCAGTGGCTCGGCCCGCGCGGGGACTCCACATGGAATGACACCGGCCTCGTCACCACCTTCCCGGCCAGCGGGCCGAAGGTTCTCTGGCGCGCCCCCGTCGCCAATGGCTACTCCGGCATTTCCGTCTCCGGGGGAAAAGTGTTCGTCATGGATTTCCAGATCGCCACCGGCACCGTCGATGCCAACCCAGGCAGCCGCACCACCGTCACCGGCAAGGAGCGGGTCGTCTGCCTGGATGAAAAGACAGGCAAGCCCCTCTGGACGCACGCCTACGACTGCTCCCTCAACCTCAGCTTCCCCAACGGCCCCCGCTGCAGCCCCGTCATCGCCGGCGGCCTCGTCTACTCCCTTGGCGCGGAGGGGCACCTCTCCGCCGTCAGCGCGGCGGATGGCAAGGTCGCCTGGGAAAAAGAGCTGAAGACCGACTACAAATGCCAGTCCCCCATCTGGGGATTCGCCGCCACCCCGCTCGTCCACGGCGGCATCCTCTACACCCTGGCCGGCGGCCCGGGCAGCGCAGCCGTCGCCCTCGATGCGAAGTCCGGCAAGGAAGTCTGGCGCGCCCTCGACACAAAGGACATCGGCTACGCCCCGCCCGTCATGAGCAAGCGCGGGGGCAAGGACGAACTCCTCATCTGGCACTCGGAGGCCCTCAACGGGCTCGATCCCGCCACCGGCAAGGTCGCGTGGAGCCAGCCCTTCGCCGCCGTCTACGGCATGTCCATCATGACTCCCCGCGTCACCGCCGACGGCATCTTCGTCGGTGCCATGGGGAAAAAATCCATGCTCGTCAAACCCGCCGATGGCAAGCCCGCCCTCGTCTGGGAGGGCACACCGCAGAACTCCCTCTCCCCGAAAAACGGCACCCCCGTCGTCGACGGGGATCACTTCTACGGCTGCGACACGGACGGTGAACTCCGCTGCATCAAGTCCGCCACCGGCGAGCGCCTCTGGTCCACCCTCGAGATCATGGGCAGCAAGAAAGCCAGCTCCGGCACCTTCTTCATGGCCCGCACCCCGCAGCAGTGGGTCATTTTTAACGACAAAGGAGAACTCATCCTCGCCAGCCTCACCCCCGCCGCCTACAAGGAAGCCGCCCGCGCCAAAATCCTCTCCGCCGACACCCCCTCCATGGGCCGCACCGTCGTCTGGAGCCACCCCGCCTTCGCCAACCGGTGCGTCTTCGCCCGCAACGACAAGGAACTGATCTGCGTCTCCCTCGCGGCGGACTAGAAGTTTGGAGGATTAGAGGGGTGGCGGGCGTCCGGCTGGCTTTGACCGGCCCGGCTCGTTCACAGCCTCCCTCCCTTCTCCCGGAATTCTGGAAACATCACCAGGGAACGGGCGCTTTTCCATTTGGTGGACATTCGGTTTTCGCTATCGTGGCGCGCTTGCTGCCCCGACTCCCTGTTTCATGCTCGATCTCCCGCCCCTTCATGGCATTCCCTCGTTTCGCGTGCGCTTCGGCGCGGCGGAGACCCGGCTGCATGCGGACTCCCGCGACGGCATTCTGGACCTGAAGATGCCCCACCTGGCCGGTCCGGCGGAGGAAATCATCGGCTCCTTTCCTGGCCAGCTCATTGCTCCGGCGGCGGGCACCCTCCTGCTGGCCGGGGAGGACAGGCTCGCCGGGGCCTTTGTCCGGCCCCTTCGCGGCGCTCTGGATGAGATTGCGCTGGGTCTTTACCGCGAACTGCTCGCCCACACGCGCGGCTTTCACCTCGCCCGGGTGTGGAACTACGTGCCCGACATCAACTGCGAGAGCACCGGCCTCGAAAACTACCGCCGGTTCAACCTCGGGCGCTGGCAGGCCTTCAATGACGCCTTCGGCCCGGACCTCCACGACCACCTGCCGGCAGCCTCCGCCGTCGGGCTGAATGATGACCGCCTGGTCAGCCTCTTCATCGCCACCCGCAGCCCGGTCCAGTACGTGGAAAATCCGGAGCAGGTGCCCGCGTGGAAATACCCCGCCGACTACGGGCCCAAGTCCCCCAGTTTCGCCCGCGCCAGCCTCTCCGGGCCCGCTGGACACCGCCACGCCTGGATCTCCGGCACAGCCGCCATCAAGGGCCACGAATCCACCGGCATCGGCGATCCCGCCCGCCAGGTCGCCGTCACCCTGGACAATCTCGGCATCATCACCCGCGCCCTCGGCTTCCCCTGCAGCCCGTCGTCCGGCTCCCCGGCCAAAGTCTACCTCCGCCATCCTTCGGACCTCTCCGTCATTCAGGGAGCCCTTGCCTCCCGCTCCTTCGGCAGCCCGGAATCCCTCACCTTTCTCCAGGCCGACATCTGCCGCCGGGAGCTGGATGTGGAGATCGAACTCGCCGCCTCGGAATCCGCCCCGGTCTAGGCTTTCCACCGCCGGGTCAGAACCTCCCCAGCCACGGCACCGGCCTGTCCAGCAGCGAGTACAGCCCAGCACGCAGCGCCAGCATCAGCCGCCGGGTGGACGGGCCGTCCGGGCACAGCGCCTTGATCGTCCACCCGCCTAACGCCAGCGGGGTGCAGCCGAGAAATGATTCAGAATTGTTCTGACTCTCAACCAGATCATACGGACAGGCTAACTCTCCGAGAAAGTAACACGACAGGTAGTGCGCGGCAGGATGCGCCCTTTTCAGCGCCTCCAGACTGTCCGTGGCCGGGCTCAGTGTGTACTGTTCCCGCCCGGCCAGCCGGCCGCCCACCCGCAGGTCCGTGGAGAAAGCGAGTTCATCATATTCAAAAACTTCGCCACCCGCCACCCGTCCCGGAGCCAGCCACTCAAAATACAGGAGCTGCCCGCCCGGCGCAGCGCTCAGCCGGGTTTCCTGCCGGTAGCGCGCCCCGGCCTGCGGGATGAGCAGTTCGGGAAAAAACTCCAGAAATCCACCGGCCTCCACTGAGTAGCTCTGCCGCAGCACCGCCTCCCCCGTCCCCCTGGCCCGGTAGATGCGGCTGGAGCTGGGTGTGGTCAGCACCAGGGCTGCTCCAGACTCCACACAGACCTCGCAGTCCACCTCGTCCCCCTCGAAGAGCCCGGCCGTGGGGTTCACCATGTTCACCACGAGTGCTCCGGCCTCCGCGTGCGGCTTGCTGATGTGCAGCGGCGCACGAAACGACTGACGGCTCAGGAACGTCCCCCCTCCGCCCCCGTTCGGCGATGCCGTCAGATGGAGATGGCCGCGCATCCCGGATTAAACGAAAAGATACTCCCGCTTCAACCAGGCCAGCAGCTCGTCCTTGCCTTTCTCAGATTTCAGGTCGGCAAAAAGATACGGTCGGGTGCCGCGCATCTTCAGCGTGTCCGCCTCCATCACGGCGAGGTCCGCGCCCACGTAGGGGGCAAGGTCGATTTTGTTGATGAGGAGCAGGTCACTGTTCCTGATGGCCGGACCGCCCTTGCGGGGGATCTTGTCACCCTCAGCCACATCGATCACGAAAATAAACGCATCCGCCAGCTCCGGCGAATAAGTCGCCGAGAGATTGTCCCCGCCGCTCTCAATGAGGATGAGCTTCAAATCCGGGTGCCGTTTTTCCAGCTCCAGCACCGCGGCCATGTTCATGCTGATGTCGTCGCGGATCGCCGTGTGCGGGCAGCCCCCAGTCTCCACGCCCATCACGCGGTCGGCGGGCAGCACGTCCTGCCGGAGGAGAAACTCGGCATCCTCCCGGGTGTAGATGTCATTCGTGATGACGGCGAGTGAGGTTTCATCCTTCAGCCACTGGCAGAGGCGCAGGACGCACATGGTCTTTCCGGAGCCCACCGGGCCGCCGATTCCGATACGGAGGGGTCGTGTCTGGTTCATGAGATAAAGAGTCGTTCGTTGGCCCGTGCGTGGCGCATGGAGGCGATTTCCAGCAGCGGATTGAACCACCCGATCCGTGCGCCGTCCGGCAAGGCGACCGCAGCCTCCAGCCGGGGCGCGACCGCCAGCATGGCCCCGCGAATGATGAGCTGGCAGCGCTCCTGCCCGAGCCGCATGAGCTTCATCGCGCTGATGGCGTAGCCACTGACGGCCTGGAGGGAAAAGGCGCAGGCCGCAGCCCCCACCGGCAGCGCACGCAGTTCCAGCGCGCAGGCCACGAGGTGGTGGCACGGCGCGCCACTCGCGGCATACCCGGCCACGGCGGGCTCCGCATCCAACTTCTGCACCAGCGAGAGCCGCCGCGAGCCAATCTGGCGGCTGGCGGCGCGCAGTTCGGCGGCCGGTTTCCACGCGTCCAGCTCCTCATCCAGCGCACGCAGCGCCGCCCAGTCGCCCGCCACTGCTGCCGCGTGGGTCCGGGCGAGGTAGGGAATCTCGAAAGCCAGCAGGCCCGGGATGACCTGGCGGTGCAGGAATGCCTCCAGCGCCTCCGGGTTGGCCACCAGCCCGCGCTGCACCAACTCCTCCAGCCCGGACGAGTGCGCGTAGGCCCCGCTGGGAAACTGGGAATCGTTCACCTGGAGCAGCCAGGGCAGCCAGTCAGGAAGCATGGGCGGCAACACGCAGGGGGTTGAAAATGACACTCACCCGCTCCAGCGGCCAGCCCTCGCGCTCGCACAGCTGGACCACGGCGCTGTCCTCGACAATGCGGATCACCCCGCCGGTCACCTCCACCGGCAGGTGCAAATTTCCCGTCTTCCAGCCCATGAGCGCGGCCTCGTCCGGCGACTGCGGGCGCAGCTGGTAGACGGCCTCAGGCTCCTGCAGCACAACGTAGTCTGCCGCCTCCGTGCGGTGAACCACGCACCCGTCCTTCAGCCGCTCCGCCAGATCGAAGCCGAACTCCGTCCCGTCCGCCGCCACACCGCGCCAGCGCCGCTTCAGGAAAAGCCGCCTCTCGGCCACCAGCGGAATGCGCTCCGCCCCGGGCCGCGTGGACTCTGGCGCGATCATCTGGGTGACGAGGATCATCAAAAGAGAAAGTAGCGCTGGGCCATCGGCAGAATGCTGGCAGGTTCACAGCGCAGCTCGCGGCCGTCAGCCTTCACCGTATAGGTGTCCGGATCCACCTCTATCTTCGGCAGCGCATTGTTCCAGAGCATGTCTCGCTTGCTCACCGTGCGGCAGGTCTTTACGGCGGAAAGGCGCTTGTTCAGCCCCAGGTGGCTCAGAGTTCCCCCGCCCAGGGCCGCTCCGCTGACAAAGGTGAGGCACGTGCTGAACTTCGCCCGGCCATGCGCGCCGAATTGGGGCCGGTAAAACGTGGGCTGCGGCGTCGGGATGCTGGCATTCGGATCACCCATGTTCGCCATGGCGATCAGGCCGCCTTTCAGTACCACCTCCGGCTTCACGCCGAAAAAGGCCGGCTTCCACACGACCAGATCGGCCAGTTTTCCCACCTCGATGCTGCCCACCTCGTGGGACACGCCATGCGTGATGGCCGGGTTGATCGTGTATTTCGCCACATAGCGCAGGGCGCGGAAATTATCCGCCGCCGGGTGGGTCGGGTCCTCCAGTTTGCCGAGCTGCTCCTTCATCTTGTGCGCTGTCTGCCACGTGCGCGTGATCACTTCGCCCAGCCGGCCCATGGCCTGGCTGTCACTCGACATCATCGATATGGCCCCCAGGTCGTGAAGCAAATCCTCCGCTGCGATGGTCTCCGGGCGGATGCGCGACTCGGCAAAGGCGACGTCCTCCGGGATGCGGGAGTCAAGGTGGTGGCAGACCATGAGCATGTCCAGATGCTCGTCGATGGTGTTCACCGTGAAGGGACGCGTGGGATTCGTCGAGGAGGGCAGCACGTTCGCCTCACCGCAGACGCGGATGATGTCCGGCGCGTGGCCGCCGCCCGCCCCCTCTGAGTGATAGGTGTGGATCGTCCGCCCCTTGAAGGCGGCCAGCGTGGCCTCGACGAAACCCGCCTCGTTCAGCGTGTCCGTGTGAATGGCCACCTGCACATCCAGCTCGTCCGCCACGCCCAGACAGCAGTCGATGGCCGCCGGTGTCGTGCCCCAGTCCTCGTGCAGCTTCAGCCCGATGGCCCCGGCCAGCACCTGCTCGCGCAGCGGCCCGGGGGTGGAGCAGTTTCCTTTTCCCAGGAAGCCCAGGTTCACCGGATACTCGTCCGCCGCCTCCAGCATCCGGTGCATGTTCCAGATGCCGGGCGTGCACGTCGTGGCAAAGGTGCCGTGCGCCGGACCGGTGCCCCCGCCGATCATCGTCGTGATCCCGCTCGCCAGCGCGTGCTCGATCTGCTGAGGGCAGATGAAATGAATGTGCGTGTCGATGCCGCCCGCCGTGATAATGCTCCCCTCGCCCGCGATGACCTCCGTCGCCGCGCCGATCACCATGTCGATCCCGTCCTGAATCAGCGGATTCCCCGCGTGGCCGATGCCCGCGATGCGCCCGTGCTTGATCCCGATGTCCGCCTTGATGATCCCCTGCACGGCGTCAATGATCGTCGCATTCGTGATCACGAGGTCCAGGCATTCCGCATCCAGCGCCAGCGGTGACTGGGCCATGCCGTCGCGGATCACCTTGCCTCCGCCAAATTTCACCTCGTTTCCGTAGCCCCCGCGCTCGGCGATGAGGTCGCGCTCCACTTCAATGAACAGATTCGTGTCCGCCAGGCGCACCTGGTCCCCCACCGTGGGACCGAACATGCCGGCGTGCTGCTTTCGTGTGATTTTCATGCGGGGAGCGGGCCGTTGACCAGGTTGTTGAGTCCGTACACTTCGCGTTTTCCGGCCAGGGCGACGAGTTCCACCTCACGGCTGTCCCCCGGCTCAAACCGCACCGCCGTGCCTGCCGGGATGTTCAGCCGGAAGCCGACACTTCGTGACCGGTCAAAGTGGAGGGAGGTGTTCACCTCAAAAAAATGGAAGTGGCTCCCGATCTGCACGGGCCGGTCTCCGGCGTTTGAAACCATGAGGACGCGCGTTTCCAGGCCGGTGTTGAGTTCCAGCTCGGCCGCGCCGGCTGGGTGGATGTATTCTCCAGGGATCATGTTAGCGAACCGGGTTGTGGACAGTGACGAGTTTCGTGCCGTCGGGAAAGGTGGCTTCGACCTGCACTTCGTGGATCATTTCAGGCACGCCCTCCATCACCTCGCTCCGCTTCACGATGGTGGTGCCAAAGCTCATGAGTTCAGACTCAGACCGCCCGTCGCGCGCGCCCTCCATGATTTCCGCCGCGATGATCGCCACGGATTCGGGGTAGTTCAGCTTGACGCCGCGGTCGCGCCGCCGCCTGGCCACGTCCGCAGCCACAACAATGAGAAGCTTTTCCTGTTCCCGGGGTGAGAGGTGCATGATGGGGTCTCAGTTGTTTCCAGACCGTGCGGTGGCGAGACGGCGCAGCCCGCGACAGGCCAGCCAGCCCAGCCCGGCCCCGACGGTGCCGGCGGCGAGCGAGCCCACCAGCAGTCCGCAGAAAAAGGCCGCGCTTCCAGCCTCCGGTGACCACTGATAGGCGTGGCTCACTCCCAGCCACAGCGCCGTCGCCCCCAGCAGCCCGGCAGCCAGCCGTCGGCTCCGCTTCATCGCCAGCACGAGCAGCGCCCCCCCCAGCACCGCCAGCAACCAATGGTCTGAGCCGGAGAACGCATGCACCATTCCGCCCTGAAAGGCTGCGGCATTGTCAAACTCGTCCACCTCCTCCAGCCCCGGGGGCAGGTGGTGGGCGTGCAGTGGCACGGTCAGAATCAAGCTTAAAAGAAGCCAGGCCTTACCGGCCCGGCGCTGTCTCGTCAGTTGTGTCGTCATACGGTCAAATGTTCCTTCACCACGGCGTCGGTCAGCTGGTCCACGCCGCCATGTGCGGCCACACTGCCGCGATCCAGGATGTAAAAAACGTCCGCCAGTTCCCGGCAGAAATCGAGATACTGCTCCACGAGCAGGATGCTCATCCGTCCCTCGGCACGCAGGGTCCGGATGGCCTCGCCGATCTGGTCGATGATGTTCGGCTGGATCCCCTCGGTCGGCTCATCCAGAATGAGCAGCGTCGGGTCCGTCAACAGCGCCCGCCCGATCGCCAGCTGCTGCTGCTGACCGCCGCTCAGCATCCCGCCCTTCCTGGGGAGAAACTCTTTCAATATCGGAAACAGGGCGAAAATGCGCTCCAGTTCGCCTTTGAGTTTCTTTCCCCGCGCCACCGCACCTATCTCCAGATTCTCCGCCACAGTCAGCTGGGGAAATATCTCGCGCCCCTGCGGCACGTAGCCAATGCCCCGCCTTGCCCGTGTCTCGGGGCGTTCTTTTTCGATGGCGGCTCCATGAAATTTCACCACCCCGCCCGCCAACGGCAGCAGCCCGGTGATCGCCTTCAGCGTGGAGGTCTTCCCCACCCCGTTCCGGCCCATGAGGCAGCAGACCGAACGCGGCGGCACCTCCATGGAGACGCTGCGCAGGATCAGACTGCCGCCAATGCTGGCGCTGACTCCTTCCAGACTGAGAATGGCCTCACTCATGCGGCTTTCTTTTTCCTCCCCAGATAGACTTCCCTCACGCGTTCGTCATTTTGCACATCGTCCACCTTCCCCTCGCAGAGGACGGAGCCCTGGTGGAGGACGGTCACTTTTCCATGCTGGGAAATCTGCCGGACAAACGCCATGTCATGCTCGATGACGACGATGGTGTGCTTCCCGGCCAGTGAAAGCAGCAGCTCCCCCGTGCGGTGCGTTTCCTCGTCCGTCATCCCCGCCGCCGGCTCGTCCACCAGCAGCAGCCGGGCATTCTGGGCCAGCAGCATTCCTATCTCCAGCCACTGCTTCTGCCCGTGGGCCAGCGCGCCCGCCTTCCACCCGGCCTTGTCCGCCAGCTTTATAGTTTCCAGGATTCCCTGCAGCCGGTCCTTTTCCGCCGTATCCAGCTTGCTGAAAAGACTGCGCCACACGCCGCGCTGGCCGCCCAGGCTCAGCCACAGGTTTTCCAGCACGGTGTGGTCGGTGTAGACGGTCGGCGTCTGAAATTTCCGGCCAATGCCCAGCCTGTAAATGTCATGCTCGCTCAGCGCCAGGAGATCGTGCTGCCCGTCGAACTCCAGCGTCCCGCTGTCCGGCTGGGTGCGGCCGGTGATGATGTCGAGGAAGGTCGTCTTGCCCGCGCCGTTCGGCCCGATCACGGTGCGCAGCTCACCCTCATCCAGGTAAAACGACAGTTCGGTGATGGCCTGAAATCCCTGGAAATTCTTGTTCAGGCCTGAGGCAGCCAGGAGAAAGGGGCGCGACATGATCTCAGTCCTGGGTCAGGGGTTTCGCGGCGGGAGCGGCTTCCGTCCGGGCCTGCCACTTGTTCCACACCCCGCGCAGCTGGGCCGGCAGACGCACCAGCCCGCCGG
The DNA here is from genome assembly GCA_031411255.1 of bacterium. GTDB lineage: Bacteria > Verrucomicrobiota > Verrucomicrobiia > Verrucomicrobiales > V1-33 > JANOAS01. The sequence continues at coordinate 10,652 of JANOAS010000312.1, read as the reverse complement.
GCATGAAGAGCACGGAAAGCACAAAGCTCGACCCCAGCAGCAGCAGCCACATGTCCGGAATGGCATTGGTGGCCCAGCTCTTCAGGGCGTTGACAGCTATCGCTCCGATGACCGGCCCGGAGAGCGTGCCCCGCCCGCCCACCGCCACCCAGACGACGGCTTCCAGGGATTTTTCAGGAGTCATCTCACTCGGGTTGAGGATGCCCACCTGCGGCACGTAGAGAGCCCCGGCCAGCCCTGCCACGATGGCGCTGAAGACGAACACGAAGAGCTTGTAGTTCGCCGCCGCGTAGCCGGAGAAGAGCACGCGCGTCTCGCTGTCGCGCACGGCCCGCTGCACGAGGCCAAATTTTGTCCGCGTCAGCCAGCGGCAGGCCGTGTAGACGGCGCCGAGCAGGAGCGCCGTCAGGATGAAAAGCGTCCGCTGCGTTGCCGGGTCCCGCAGGTTCGCCCCGGCGAGGAACCGGAAATCCGTGAAACCGTTGTTTCCGCCCATCGTCAGGTCATTCTGAAAGAACAGCAGCGCCGCGCCATACGTGAGCGCCTGGGTCAGGATGGAAAAGTAAACTCCCTTCACCCGGGATCTGAAGGCCAGCCAGCCGAAGAGGAACGCCACCACCCCGGGCAGCAGCACAACCATGAGCGTGGAGAAGGAGAGAGAGTAAAAGGGCTTCCAGAACGAGGGCAGCGTGGTGTGGCCGAGAAAGACCATGAAGTCCGGAAGCAGGTTCGGGTTTTGCCCGCTCTGAGCGTAGGCCCCCAGACTTCCGATGTTCAGCATGAGATTCATCCCGAGCATGTATCCCCCCAGGCTGAAAAAGAGGGCTTGGCCGAGGCAGAGCAGCCCGGTGTACCCCCAGAGCAGATCAACCGAGATGGCGAGGATGGCGTAGCAGAGGTACTTGCCCCACAGGTTCAGCCGGAAGTGGTCCACGACCCCGGCCATGTCAGCCATGGGGATGACCACGGCGAGCAGCAGCAGGGCCAGCACAAAGACAGTTGTCTCGCGGCGCGATGAAAATGGTGATGTCATTCAGGATTCAAGGTTGCGGCTGCGGGTGACAAACAGACCGGAGGGACGCCACTGGAGAAAGAGGATGATGCCGCCAAGCACCAGGATTTTGCCCAGCACTGGGTTGCCCAGGATCTGCTGCAATGACTGATCAGCAATGCCGATGCCAAGTGCGCTGACAATCGCTCCGGCGAGGCTCCCCACGCCCCCGACCACCACGGTCATGAACGAGTCAATGATGTAACTCTGACCGAGTCCCGGCCCGACGTTGCCGATCTGGGAAAGAAACGCACCGGCCAGCCCGGCCAGCCCGCTGCCAAAGCCAAAGGTCATCATGTTCACCCGTTCCGTGCGGACGCCCATGCAGGCGGCCATGCTCCGGTTTTGCATGACGGCACGGATGAGCAGGCCGAGCGGTGTCTTGCGCAGCACCAGCGAGGTGCCGCCGACGATCAGCACGGCAAAGACGATCACGAACACCCGGTTCCAGCCAAGGATCACGTCATTCACCGTCCAGTTCCCCGCCAGCCAGGCCGGGCTGTCCACCTGCACGTTGTTCGCGCCAAAGGTCAGGCGGAAGAGCTGCTGCAGCACTAGCGACACGCCCCACGTGGCCAGGAGGGACTCCAGCGGGCGGCTGTAGAGGAAGCGGATGATCGTCCGCTCCAGCACGATGCCCACCGCCGCCGCCACGAGGAAACTGCAGGGCAGCGCCGCCACGAAATACAGGCTGGCACTTGTCCCCGTCAACCCCATGCCCGGAATCCGGAACGCGAGGCCAAAGGGGGACAGCTCCAGACCATTGGCGAAAACGTTCTGCAGCACGTAGGTCGTGTAGGCGCCAACCGCGATGAGTTCCCCGTGAGCCATGTTTATCACCCCCATCAGGCCAAAGGTGATGGCCAGGCCGATGGCCACGACGAGGAGGACGGAGCCCAGGCTCAACCCGCGGAAAAGCGTGCCTCCCGTGTTCACGAACTTCACGTGACCGGCAATTTTCGAAAGCGCCGCATCCACCGCAGTTGCCACCTCCAGCTTCCCAGCTGCCACAGCCTCGGCACGCAGCGTCTTCAGGGCATCCTGGGCTGGGATGGATCCCAAGCGGCCCAGCGCCTCGCACGCCGCCACCTGCGTGGATGCCTCCGGCGCTTTGAGTTCTGTTAGTGCCACCGCCTCCTCGATCACCCGCTTCACGCGGCTGTTCTTTTCCGTGGCGGCGAGGGCCTTCAGGACCGGCAGCTTGTCCAGTTCCTGGTTCAGGCCCACGTCCGCCACCGCCCTCGCCCGCTTCTCGGGCAGGGGGTCTGCAAATTTCAAAAGATCAGTCACCTCCTTCATCGTCCCCCGCAGCAGGGAGTCCGTCTCCACCACCTCCAGGTCCGCCGCCGCCGCCCGCACCGGAGCGCCTGTGGCGTCCAGCACTGGCTTGCCGTCTGCGTAATTCTCCAGCGCCTGCTTGTCCTCCGCATCCTTCTCCCCCTTCAGCGTGACCGCCCTCTTCACCCCGCCGCTGGCCTCGTAGAGGTAAACCTCCCCCTCCTTCCACTGGCGGATCACCTCCGCCGCCTCCGGCCCCGCCTCCTGCAGCGTCTTGACCAGCTTCACCTGCTCCTCGCTGTCGGTCAGCACCATCGCCGCCGCCGCCGTCTGCCGCGCGTTGCCGGCGCAGAGGGCGTGAGTGGCCAAAATCAAAAGTATCAACAGCGGGCGAATCATCTCAACAATCTTCTTTGCAGGTCTTGTGCCATCATATTAAGAAAAACGCCGCAGGCGGGTGGGACACACCGCCTGCGGCGCCGAAGTGGCAGGCGTGGATTACTTCGCCTTGTAGGTTCCCTTCAGGAACGGCTCGCCCACGACACCTTTGAATTCCTTGAGGATCTTGAACTGGCCGTCGGCCTTCGTTTCGCCGATGTAGACGTTCTTCGTCACGTGGTGATTGGCCTGGCTCTTGACCGTGCCGCCCGGACCGGCAAAGGAGATGCCCTTTTTCAGTTCGGCCACCACCTTTTCCACGTCGAAGGACTTGGCCTGCTCAACAGCCGCCTTCCAGAGGTAGACGCCGTCGTAGCTCAGCACCATCGGAGAGCAGGTCACGCGGCCATCCTTGACGATGCCGGCCGTGTCCGTCTTCTTCAGCCAGGCCTGGAAGTTCGTGGTGAACTTCTTGTTGGCTTCAGATTTGATCGACTGGAAGTAAGTCCAGCAGCCGAGCTGGCCCACCAGCTGCTTGGCCGGCAGCCCGCGGAACTCGTCCTCGGAGATGGAGAAGCTGACGACTGGGCAGTTTTCCGCGGTGAGGCCGGAGGCGGCGTATTCCTTGAAAAACGGCACGTTCGTGTCCCCGTTGAGCGTGTTGATCACACAGGCCTTGCCACCCGCGGAGAACTGCTTGATTTCAGCGATGATCTGCTGGTAGTCCGTGTGGCCAAACGGGGTGTACTTCCCGGCCGCGATGATCTTTCCAGACTCGTCCTTCTTGAATCCCCCGCCGATGTTGGCGAGAGGCACGCCCTTGCTCAGGAGGTATTCGAGAAGGATGAGGTTCGTCGTCTGCGGATACACGTAGTCAGAACCGATGAGGTAGAATTTCTTCTTCCCTTGGGCCAGCATGTAGTCCACCGCAGGAGTCGCCTGCTGGTTCACCGCTTCCGCCGTGTAGATGATGTTGGGCGACATTTCCTCGCCTTCATACTGCACCGGGTAAAAGAGGAGGCCCTTCTTCTCTTCAAAGACAGGCAGCACCGACTTGCGGCTCACGGAGGTCCAGCACCCGAAGGTCACCGCCACCTTGTCCTGGTCGAGCAGCTGCTTCGCCTTCTCGGCGAAGAGCGGCCAGTTCGAGGCACCGTCGACTACGACAGGCTCAATTTGCTTGCCCATGACGCCGCCTGCGGCGTTGATCTCGTCAAAGGTGAACAGGAGCACGTCCCGGAGGGAGGTCTCGCTGATGGCCATCGTGCCGCTCAGCGAGTGGAGGACCCCCACTTTCACCGTTTCGGCGGAGGCCGTCTGGGCGCAGAGGGAGAGGGAGGCGGCAGCGAGCGCCCCCAGTAGGAATTGGCGTTTCTTCATGTTGGAGTGGTTTTCTTCTCGAAGGAAAAACGCTTAGAAAGTGATGCCGATGCCCGCCGTGCCGGTGACAAAGTCGCTCTCGGGATTGACCGGGATGACGTCATCATTGGTGTGGAAGTAGGTGACCCCGAGGTTCAGGCCGATGTGGCTCGTGATCGGGATGGCTGCGCTCACCCCCACGGAGGCAAACGAGAAGCCGCCGTCCCCGCCATGGTAGCCGCTCGTGTCAGCCGCCACCTGGAAGGGAAAGGAAATCGTCGTGGAGCCGAGCTTGAAGCTGGGCCCGAAACCGATCAGCGTCACCAGGCCGGTGTCGAAGGAAATATCGTCGTCAAACCGGCCGTGCAGCATGATGTAAGGATTCAGCCCGTAGAAGCCGGTGTAGGCCACCTTCAGTTCCGCCGCACGCTCGTGCTGGCTGGCGTACATCCAGTCGTGGTAGAGGAGGGTGGTCTTCCAGTCCCCCGCCGTGTAGGCCACGCCCGCCCAGATGTCGATCTCCTGGATGCTGCTGCCGATGGTGGTTTCAGCGTTGTCATTCACATCCCACCAGGTGCCGAGGATGCCGGTCCAGCCCTTGCCCAGGTCGAAGTTCAGTTCGAGGGACGGGTGGAAGAGCGCATCATTCCATTGTGACCCGGCAGCCCACACGTCCTGACCGAAGGACATGAAGTGGGTGTCGTAGTTCAGGTTGAGAGAGCCCGTGACGAAGGGCGTTTCCGCAGCAGGAGGCGGCGCGACCGGAGTTTTCCCACCAGCCGGAGCCGTGGTGCCGGCAAAGGCGGAGGTGGCAGTGAGAAGCGAGGTGACAAGAGCGATGGTGTTTCTTTTCATTTTTGAGTTGGGTTGGTGTGCTGAGTTCAATCCGACAACCCAAAGAAAAGCAGCCGCGATGCCAGGTCCGCAGCCCGATCTGCCTTCCTCATGCATCCTTTTCATCGTTTACCGCCGAATGATCGATGAAATCGCAGCTTGCCCACCCCAGGAAGCCTGTGGGGGGCCGCCAGTACAAATCAAGCGGGCAGTCACGTGCAAGCTAGGCTGGCCGGCGTGGCGCAGCCCCGAATTTATTACTTCCAGCCCTGCCCCCGGGAGGTCCTGCACCGGCGTCTCCCCGTCCGGCAATCCTCGCTCCGAAATCCAGATTCCGAAATCCGGTTTTCCCTCACTGCGTCCAGACGGCACGCAGCCGGAGAAACATCCGGCCGGCTGATGTCGGGGCGCTGATGGTGACAGGCACAGCGCCGCCGGTGGCCGGGGCCACTGTGACACCGCCGGTCCACGCGGCAGCGGGCGTCTTGGTCGCGACGGTGGTCCAGCTGGCGGCGGCCAGGTCCGGGCTCGTTTCCGCATGGTACGTCACCCCGGCCCTGCCGTGGCTCTGCGGCAGCGCGGCATTTTCCGGCAGCAGGATGGTCAGGCTCAGCGCGGGGCTGCCGGGCGGCACACTGGCGGGGAAGACGGCGGGCTGCGCGGGGTGGGTGCCGAGGGCAAACTCCGCCAGGGCGTCCATGCCATCCGCGTCCGTGTCACTGCCGTCCGCGATGCCGTGATAGGTGAGCCATTCCGGATACGTGCCGGGCTCCGCCGGTTGTACCGTCCAGGCCGCGGTGGCGGGCGCCGCCTGCCAGTTTCCGGCGAAGTCCTGGCCACTCACCTCCACCGTGTGCGGCCCTGCAGTCAGGCCCGCCAGGTTCAGCACCGCCGTGCGCACCGTGGCCCCGGTCCGGGGAAAAACACCTGGCGCGATGGACACCGGGGCGCTCCACGCACCACCGTCCAGCCTCCACCGGTAGGCGAAGATGCCCGGGCCGCCGATGGTGAGGACCGCCTCCGTCTGCGCCGTCACCGGGGACGGCACGCCGCCCAGGTGGCAGCCCGGCGGGATGGTGTGTCCGGCATTCAGCCCCGCCGGCCCCGCCCCGAGCGCGGGCGAGGCGGGGGACAGCGTGTAGTCCCGCGCCGGCCGGCCGTTGAAGCCCGGGTCCTGCACCAGCGGCTGCCACACCGCGGCCAGCACGCTGTCCGGATGCTGGGAGCCGATGGCCGCATCCAGCACGAGCGGGTCGATGAAGTTGCGGACCATCTCCAGCTTTGTTGTTTTCTGCGGCTGGCCGGTCAGGTCCCGGTCGGCCCAGCTCAGCACCCGGGGCAGCGCTCCGCCGCCGGCGCCTCCGTGGAAAATATTGTACGCCACATACGCCCCGTCGCCCGGACGTCCGGTGTCCTCCGGGATGAAAAAATTGACCGCCGAGCCCGCCACGTTCTGGCGGAATTCCGTGGGCAGCCCGGCATTGCGGACAAAAAGGTAGTCCGGGTTCACATCCGCCACGGTGTTGTTTTCAAAGATGACCGCGCACCCGCGCTTCACGTTCACCGCGTGGTCGCAGTGGGTGAAGACATTCCGCACCACCACGATGGTTGTGTCCGCGCCCCCCGCATCGGAGCTGATGGCGTTCGCGTAGCCGTTGTCGGAGGTGTACTGGTCCTTCCGGCAGTTTTCAAAGATGTTCCCCGCGATGTAGGCGTCGCCGTTCAGGTCGATGTGCTCGTCCCCCGTCGGGCCGTGGAAGTGGTTGTCCTGCACATCCAGCACCGGCGTCTGCCCCCATTTCCCCGCAGTGATGTCCACCAGATCATTGTGCCCGCTGCTGCCATAAAAGTGGTTCCGGTACAGCCGCAGCACCCCGCCCACCGGAAAGCCCCCGGCGAAGGCCGCATTGCCCGCGATCCCGGGGTCCGCCGCCGGGCTGTCCACCTCGATGAATTCACTCAGGTTGTCCAGCACCTGGCCGAGCGCCTCCTTGCCCGGCGGGAAGACATCCGGAAAGACACTGTCCTGCACCGTGAGCGAGCAGTTTTTCCCATACACCCCGTGCAGATACGTGGCGCAGAAAAGACAGTGCTCCACCACGCACGCCGCACGCACCACCGTGATGCTGCCCTCCACCGCCGCAGGCTGCGCCCCGTAGAAGGTCGCGTGGCTGATCCGGTTCTCCGGGGAGAGGCTGTCCTGGATGAGGATGCCGCCCCACTTCGGTGGCACCGCCTGCGTCCCCGGCTCGCGCGGGTCATCCTCCAGCGGAGCCCCCGGCCGGTGGGAAAACATCACCGGCGCCGCCGCCGTCCCCTGCACCTTCAGGATGCCGTTCACGACCAGCCGCCGCGTACTGTCGGCGAAGACCCTCGTCCCCGGCCCGATGACCAGCGTCATGCCGGCCGGCACCGTCACGTCCCCCGTCAGGTGGTACGGGCCGCCCGCCGCCGTCCACTGGATCTCCTGCGCGTTCGCCGCGCTGGCCGTCAGCCTCAGGTCAAAGGAGAGGTCGCTGCTGCCCGCATCGTGCTGGTGCACCTCCACCGCTATCGTGTTGGCCCCGTTGTGCAGCAGCCCCAGCGGCACGGTGAAGTTCGCCTCCGCATTTTCCCGCGTCAGCGTCGTGGTCGTCTCGGTGTATTCCGTCAGCGGGGCGCTCGCCGTCAGGTCCGCATGGCGGTACACCTGAGTCCCGTTCACATACACCGCGCAGGAGTCGTCAAAGAGCACCCGCCCGCTCACCGCCGCCAGCGCGTTCCTGTCCGCGATGGTGAACTTCGTGCGGAAAAGGCCCGAGGGAGCGCTCTGCACATCAGTCACACTGCTGCTGTAGTCCGTGCGCGGTACCAGCGTCACCTCGTCCCGCACTGCATCCCCGTAGCCGATCTGGGACGCCCCCTGCAGCCAGCCCGAATCATTGAAGGCCTCCTCCCGCCACGTGTTCCCGAAGGTCGTGATGAACTGCGCCAGACTCGCCTCCGTAAAGTCCATCTTGTACCTCCACACCGACCCCGCCGCCGGATACACCCCATACCCCAGCAGCGTCGCCGGGGCCGTGCCCAGCGTGCCGCTCACCGCCGTCAGCGGACCCGTGTAGCTTTCCCCCGGCCACGCATCCGCCGAGGCCGCCCGTACCGGAGCTGCCGCAGCCAGTGCAGCCAGCGGAACCAAAAGAAGGCGAAGGATCACAGGAGAGATTTTCATGCGCGCGAGACTACCAGAAACGCATCAGCAGGCAAGCCTAAAATGCCCCGCCCCGCCCGGCCCCCGCCCCCGGCTTTTCCTCCGCAAAAAATCCGCATTCCGAAATCCGAAACCCGCACGCCTCTGGGCGTCCGCCGCAGCGCCAGCGTCTGCACATCCGCCTGCGTCGGCTAGGAGGCCACTGCCATGTTGAGGATCGCGACCCGCGAAAAATCCTGTTGCCACTCTCCCACCGTGCGCCACTGTCGCACCGTCCCTGCCTCGCACCACTTGATGCTTCACTGAACCGCCTCCTCCAGCTCCTTTGCCTCTTCGGCGTCTGCCTGCACCTCTGCGGCGGACCGCTCGGCCTGTTGCAGTGTGCCGCCTGGACAGGCATGCTTGTGAACTATTCGGCAAAGGGCGGCCTCGCCGCCGGTGTGGAGCAGACCTTCGACGGCGCTCACCCCTGCTGCCTGTGCAGGGCCGTCGCAAAGGCGCAGCACGACGACCCGGATCAGAACCGCCCGTCCAGCCTGCCCGCCTCTGAGCTTACCCGACTGGCGAAAGACTTTTCCCTCCTCGCCAGCGTCGTGGTCCCAGCGCCAGTGCTCATCGAGCACGCGCTCCCCAGCCTGCCGGAGCCACTGCCCGACACCGGCCTGCCACCGCCCGGTCCAGTCGCGCCTCCGCCCCGATCCCTTTCCTGACGTCGTCCACGAGACGCCAGGGTGCGCACCCTCCTGACCGCCGGTCCCCTCGACCGCGCGTGTGAGGGTGCCCGGACTTTTTCCCGCCCCGTCGGGAAAATCCCAGCGTGACCCTGCGACACGACACCGCCTGGTGGTTCGGGTGGAGTGCCGGTGCTGATTTCCCAGCAGGGTTTTCCCCGGAGTGTCCGTGTCGCAGGGGCATCGCTCCCCGGGTTCTCCTCTGCCCGACCCGCCCCCATTGCCCGCCATTGCCGGGCATCCCCTCCGTCCGGCTTCACCATCGAAGCAGGGACAAAACGGACGGACCTCCCGCCGGGTGTCTCTTGTTGCCCCGGTGGGAGGACATCCGTCCGGCCTCTTTCAGCTCACACCACAGCCATGAGCAGATTTCCCAGTCTACCTGCATTCCCCCCGTCCCCCTCACACCCTCCGCAGCGCCAGGATCAACTCATCCACCTTGTTCGCCAGCGTCTGCATCTGCGCCTGCGTCGGCGGAGAGGCCACCGCCATGTTGAGGACCGCCACCGCGTTCGTGTTCGCGCTGCTATTGGAGAGGGCGCTCGCCAGCCCGTTGGCCACCGCGTCGCCCAGCTGCGCCGCGCTCACCTCGCCCGGCACCCCGGTCGGGATGCCGAACTCAAAGTGGACCGTCGTCCCGTCAAAGGTGGACGTCACCGTCGCCCCGGAGAGCGGCGGCAGGGTCGTCACCCCGTCCACTACTGCGGCGGCAAAGGGCGGACCCTGCGGACCCGGGTCCCCTGGAGGTCCAGGCGGACCCGCTGGCACCGCCAGGATGAGATCATGGAGCCCGTTCAGTTGCGAGCGCATCTGCGCGGCGTCGGTCTCGGTGTTTTCCAGGGGAAGCGTGGGATCGAATGACATGGCCGGAGAGGAGAGGGTTGGAGGATTAGAATATTAGAGGATTAGAGAATCAGAGGCTTGGAAGGGTGGCGGGCGGAGGGTCTGCCGGGTTATAGGATTTGAGCCCCAGAGTCCGGTCAAAGAGGCCTTCGCCTCCCGCCCCCTCTAAATCTCTAATCCTCCAACCCTCTAACCCTCTCTCCCGCCATCCATCCTTCACGCGCTACGGAGCAATGGTGATCCGCTGCACCGCCGTCCATTCGCCCACCGGCGAGCCCTTGTCCCAGAAGCGCAGGCGGAATTCCCGCACCTCCGGCTGCCCGGCCACCGCCAGCGGGCGGGAGTCCACATACGGGCTGCTCGTCGCCACCGCCAGCTCCTCCCAGGGGCCGTTGCCCACCCGGCTGGAGATCACGACGCCCATGCGGCCGTATTTGTTAAAGCTCACCTGCGCACAGTGGCAGTCCGGCCCCTGCAGACTCTTGAGCGTGAATTCCGGCACGGCGTGCGTGTCCACCGCCACCGCGCCCACGATCCCCATGTCGATGCCAATCGCCTCCGTGTAGCCGGGGGAGGCCTTGATGATCTTGATGTACGCGAACAGGCGCACCAGCACACCCGCCAGAGCCAGCGTCACTCCGTCCGGCATGTCCGGCACGGCGTAGGCCGGCGGCGTGAACGCGCCCGAGCCCGTGCACAGCACGTCCACCGCCGAGGTGTACGCCTTGGCAAAGTCCCGCACCGCCGTGCCCACCGCCCCGATGTACCACGCCGCACACCGCGCATCATTCGCCCGCGCCGCCGCCTCCAGCGGGTCCAGACCCAGCGTGCCCGTGTAGACCACCATCTTGTCAGCCACATTATTCAGCCATTCCGGCTGGTCCCCTTTTGCGTTGGGGAAATACTCGTCGTGTTTCATTTTCGTCGCCTTTCTTTTTGTGTTGTTTGTGTTTGTGCCCGCAGAACCAGAAGGCCCCCAAAAGGCCCCCGT
>JANOAS010000311.1:0-5314 GCA_031411255.1 bacterium | reverse complement strand
GGTTGGCATTTCCCGCCGTCACCCGCAGTGCCGTCCTCCACCCGCCCTGAGTGGAGGACTCCGTGACCACTTTGAAATGATACTGCCCCGCCGCGCTGTCCGGATGCGTATAGACCTGCGTCCCCGTGTTGGTGGTGCCGGAGTCCCAGTCGAGTTCAGTCTGCGCGCGCACGGCGGCGGTGCTGGAGAAGAGCAGGCAGAGGAGGAGGAAGAGCAGGCGTTTCATGGGAAGTAGCAATTGGGTTCACCTGCCATATACGACTTTCCGCCCCCAGGTAACGGTTCGTCCCGGAATTTCCCGCGAAGTCCCCCGCTCACGGCCTGGCCAGCCGGTAGAAGATGCTGGGGGCAGCCATGTCGAATTCGGCCGTATTGAAGCCGCCGGCGGCGGCGGGCGGGAGCAGGAGCGGGACCCAGCCGCTGGAGAGGTCATCGCTAATTTCGAGGTGGTAGCCGTCGTGACCGGCCTGAGGCCAGGAAACTTTGAGGCGGTTTGGCGTGGGGCAGGTGAGGGCGAGCGCGGCCGGCGTGGTGAAGTTGTTCTGCGCCGGCAGGTTGGCCAGGCTGCGGAAAGCGGTGATGACGAAATCGTCCGCCTGCTGGCCTCCGGCCTGCCCGCGGTTCGATTCGCTGCCGAAGGCGATGCCCGCCGCGCCGGCGGGGCCGCCCCCGGTGGCTGGCAGCGTGAGCGTGCCCGCCTCAAGGCCGCCCTGGTTAAAGACGAGCAGCCGGCCGTCGAGTGCCACCTGGAGCGCGGCGCCATTGAGCGCGATCTCGAACCGGTGCCAGGCCGCGCTGTCAAAGCTCCCGGGCACACCGCTTCCCGCCGCGATGAGCGTGTTGAAGCAGTTCTTCACGGTGACGCTTCCAGTGCTGTGCAGCCGCACCCAATAGCCGGCGCTCTGGCCGCCGAGGATGCCGTCGTGCGGCGCGGCGGACCGGTTGCCAAAGTAGGGGCCGGCGTCAGTGACCGCGCCGCCGGGACCGGCAGGGACGAGCAATTTCATGGCGATGTTCATGGAGCCGCCGAGGTTCTCCCCGCCGCCCGCGAAGGTGGCCGACGCGCTGAGCTGCACGCCACCGTAGTCGGAGCCGGGATTGCGCAGGGTGTTGCCAGAGAGGACTGCACCGGCGGCGAAGACAGGCAGGTAGTAGTGGTTCCCGGAGCCACCCAAGGCCAGGTTTGCCGCGCCGAGCGCGCCCTCGCCGGCGTCGGCGCGGTTGAAGGTGTCGCTCAGTGTGGCGGCGGGCGGCGGCTGGGAGTTGTCCTGGTCGGGCAGGGTGAGAAGCGAGCGCCACGGGCCGACGACGAGGTTGTCCGCCCACTGGTGGCCGGCGAGGCCGCGGTTCGGCTCGCAGCCAAAGGCGACGCCCGCCGATCCGCCCTCCGCGCCGCCGGTGGCGGGTGTGCTGACGATGGGCACGAGCTGCGAGTCCTGCGTGAACCAGAGGTGCCGCCCGTCCAGCGCCACCTGAAGCGCGGTCTCTTGCACGGCGATTTCTAACTGATGACCCGCCGCCGCGTCGAAGAACGCAGGGAGGCCGCTGGTTGCGACGACCAGCGTGGTGTTCAAGTTTTTCACGCTCACCTCGCCGGTGCTGTGCAGCCGCACCCAGTAGCCGGAGTTCTGCCCGCCGATGATGCCGTCAAAGGCCGCGCCCGCGCGCCCGTGGAAGAACGGCCCGGCCTGCGTGACGCGCTGCGCGGAGTCCGACGGTGTGCCGAGCCGCACGGAGATGTTATAGACGCGGCCCACATTTTCCCCGCCCGCCGCACAGCCGCCGACGGCCGAGAACATGGCCCCGCCGTAGTCGAGCGTCGGATTCGCCAGCCGCTGGCCGGTGATGGTCGCGCCTCCGGAGGGAAAGATGGGGATGTAAAAGTGGTTCCCCGCGCCGCCATACGTGAGGTCCGCGCGTCCGACGGCGCAGGGGTTGGAGTCCGCCCGGTTGAAGCTGTCGCTGATGCCCGCCGTGGCCGGAGGTGGCGTCACCGGAGCCGTGCCGTTCGCCGACATCTCTACGTTCTTCGGAGACTCGTCTGGATCATTGGAAACGAGGTCGAAATCGCCAATTTCGATCCTGACCGCCGTGGGCGCGCAGCGCACGGTGACTTGCGTGGAGCCGCCCGCGGCGACGGTGAACGGCAGCGCCGGGCTCACGCGGCTGAACCATTGGCTGCTCGGCGGAGCGCTGAGCGTCATGGCAGTGACGGTGAGGTCGCCTGTGCCGGTGTTCTGCACGGTAAAGGCGAGGTCTTTCGTCTGCCCCACGGCCACACCACCGAAGTCGAGTCCAAACTGCGGTGTCACATTGATGTCCGGCGTGCCGCCGCCGGTCATCTGGCCGGCACCGGTGAGGGTGACGGGCACGCTGGTTTCGTCGAGGTCGCTGCTGATCACATTGAGAGTGGCGTTCGCCGCGCCCGCCGCGGTGGGGGAAAAGCGCACGGTAATTTGCTGCGATCCGCCGGCGGCAATGTTCAGCGGCAGGGTGACGCCGGGCGCAGTGTAGCGCGCGCTGCCGAACTGGAGCATGGGCACGTTCAGCGTCGCAGTACCCGTGTTTTGAATAGTGAGCGTCAGGTCCGCGCTCTGGCCGACGGTCACCGTGCCGAAGGCCAGCGTGCCCGGCGTCACGTTGATATCAGGCATCAGCGGCGCGTTTCCGATGGTGAAAGCAAACGGCGAGCTCGACTGGCCATTCGCCGAGACGACCAGGGGGTAGCTGCCGTTTCCTAGAAACCCATTAACCTCCACGGTGAGTTCAGTACCCGTGCCATTTGCGGCAAAGACGTAGCATGAGTAGCCGCCCACGGTGACGACATTGCCGGCGCGTGTGACGCCGAAGTTCGAGCCGGTGATTGTGATCGTGCCGCCCACCGCGACGGGATTCGGCGTCACATTGGTGACCGAGGGCGCGCTGCCCGCCGGCGCGGAGGCGAGCACGAAGAACGGCTCGTGATCCACCATCGTGGCGTGGCGCAGACCGCTGATGGTATTCTCCGTCACGAAGCGCACCACGCGCGAGCCGAAGGCGGAGGCGGGGTAGCCAAAGTTGAACTGACTTTGCGTGAATATGCCGTTGCCTGCGACAGCGTCGCCGTTGGTACCGTCGTCAAAGAGTGTTCCGACAGGCGAGTAAAAGACGGGATCTGGCAGTCCATCCAGAAACAGGTTCGCAAAAACAAAGGGGCTGTTGGGAGTGCCGGAGTAGGTCGACTGCGCTGTCACAGTTGCCTGGGTGCCGTTATTCTGGACCACAAAGCCGGGAGTCGTCACCGTATTGGTGATGTCCGGTGCGCCGCGCAGGTTGTCGGGGTCCAGTTCGATCATCACCAGGGTGCTGGTGTTTCCGAAGTTCTTCACGCTGCAAATTTTCCGCCCGTCGCTGCTTATCTGTAGGTATGGGACATCCGATCCCTGGGCGAGAATGCTGCCCGATGTGCCTGAGCGCAGCGACCGAACGGTGCCGCCATCCGAGCGCAGCAGGCGGTCCACCAATGCGAAGTGCGAGCCAGTCTCGGTCAGGCGCAGCAGATCGTAGTTCATGCCGGGCACCACCTGCACGAAGTGGTTGGTGCCGTCCGCCCAGTTCGCAGTGTGCACATCATGCGGGGTGTATTGATCATAGGCCACGCGGCTGCCATCGCGGCTGATGGTGGCGTTGCTCGGGCCGTAAACCGGCAGTCCGATGGCGTGCAGGCCGGTGCCGTCGGCATTCACACCCATGATGTGGTTCATGCCGGTGGCATAGACAGGCTGGAAAGTGAAGACCAGACGATTGTTCTGAGAAATGGACAGGACTTGTCCAAACGATGATCCCGAGCTGACCCACGCGGAGGCGTCTCCGCCCACTAAAGCCTTCATGTCATTGAGGCTCTTCACCAGCCGCCGTCCGCCGCCATCCGGATTCATCTCCCACACGCCACCCTGGAGCACCGTCGTCGTATTGAAGATGGTGGTGTCCACCTTCATGATGAAATAAACCTTCGTGCCGTCGTCATTCACCGCGATGGAACCTATCGCGCCCGGTTCGGTCATCGTGAGCACCTTTACCGGAGATCCCGAGGTCGTGTTGAGCGTGTAGAGATCCCATGCATTCCACATCGCCGCAAGTGCTCCATTGTGACTGATGGCCGGGCGGTAGCTGCTGCCGGGGAACACCCCCAGCGAGTGCTGCCCCGTCCCGTCAGTGTTGATGGCAAACAGATCCCACTGCCCGTCCGTGCGGTTGACGCCATAAACCACGATCCTCCCGTCCCCGCTCATGACCGGATAGGAAGAGTAGCCGTTGTGGACGAGCTTCCCCGCTCCCGGATTGACCAGTTCGTGGAGGACGACGCGCGGCTGCGCCGCCGTGAGCTGGCGGCACAAAAGCACGGCCAGCGCGGCCAGCATCCGGACAAAAAAAGTGTTCATCATGCCCGGGGAATACGGAGCGGGCCCGCGGGGTAACAGGATATTTTCAGGCGCGGGCGCGCCGCCAGCCCAGCCGCCACCGGCCGAAGGGGCGCCGCGCCTGGAAAAAATGCTTCCCCGCCGGGGATTTTCCGCTAGGCTTGCGCCGCCGCCATGTCCCCGCCCACCTTCAGCAAGCCGCCCACCCCACCGGACTCCGGCGTGGCGCTTGACGGCCTGATGGCCATCTACGGCAGATTTTCAGCTGCGCTGCCCGAAGCCGGGGACGAGGCGGAGCCGGGCTCGAGGATCGGCCACTGCCGGCTGGAAGAAAAGATCGCGGAGGGCGGCATGGGCGTGGTCTGGCGCGCGGAGCAGCTCTCCCCGGTGCGCCGCGAGGTGGCGGTAAAGATGCTCAAGGCGGGCATGGACTCCGGCGAGTTTCTGCGCCGCTTCCGCATGGAACTCGAGGCGCTCTCGAGGCTGGAGCACCCGAACATCGCGCGGGTCTACGACGCGGGTGTCACGGCGCGCGGGCGGCCCTACCTCGTCATGGAGCTGGTGCGCGGGGCGTCCGCGGTGACCGACCACTGCCGGCGCGCGAATCTCGGCCTGCGCGCACGGCTGGAGCTTTTCACCGCCATCTGCGAGGCCGTGCAGCACGCCCACTCGCGCGGCATCATCCACCGGGATCTCAAACCCTCGAACCTCCTCGTCACGGCGGACGGCGGCGCGGTCAGGCCGGTGGTCATTGACTTCGGCGTGGCCCGCGCGCTCGACACCGACTCGGACGCGACGTTTGCCACCCAGGCCGGGCGGGTCGTGGGCACGCCTGCCTACATGAGCCCGGAGCAGGCCTGCGCAGGTCCGGGCTCGGCGGACACCCGCACGGATGTCTACGCCCTGGGCTGCGT
>JANOAS010000310.1:0-19416 GCA_031411255.1 bacterium | reverse complement strand
CCTTCCGCCAGGGCAGCCTGATCGGGACGGTCGAATTTCCGTCCCCCCAGCCCTGATGGCCAGCCCCCTGGCCCATTCTGGCGGATGGACAACCGGCCCTGCGGGCTCCTTTTCCCGCTGTCCCGGCGCTTCATCCGGACGGTTCAGTTCCACATCCGGCCGGTTCAGTTCCTCATCCGAACGGTTCAGTTCCGCATCCGGACGGTTCAGTTCCGCATCCGAACGGTTCAGTTCCTCATCCCGACGGTTCAGTTCTTCATCCGAACGGTTCAGTTCTTCATCCCGACGGTTCAGTTCCGCATCCGAACGGTTCAGTTCCGCATCCGGACGGTTCAGTTCTTCATCCCGACGGTTCAGTTCTTCATCCGAACGGTTCAGTTCTTCATCCCGACGGTTCAGTTCTTCATCCGAACGGTTCAGCTCTTCATCCCGACGGTTCAGTTCCTCATCCGAACGGTTCAGTTCCGCATCCGAACGATTCGGTTCTTCGTCCGGCGCGTTCGGATTTTGATCCGGGAGGCCAGGTTTTCGAGGTGAATCGGCCGGTTCTGCATCCGACCAGGAGGGACGGGGCAGCGGCAAGCCGGGATGGGCCGCGCAATGGCCAAGTGTCCCAAGGACTGTTACCTAAAAAACGGAGGAAATCAAACAGGAAGGAACGGAGAAAAGAGAGAAAGCGCGTGTTGTGCAGGTGCCACCGCCCCCACTCCTGATGGAGTGAACGGACCCCGATGCCGGCGTATCAAGTGTTGGCGCGCCGTCCTCCCTGTCTCCTCCTGCTCCAATCCATTCCGGCATCCGGGGTTGTTTCCGTCCGGGTCCCCAAGCTTTACGAGGCCAGGGCCTGGGTGATGTCGGCCTTGATGTCGTCGATGTGCTCGATGCCGAGGGACACGCGCAGCATGCCAGGCTGGACGCCGGCGGTGGCCTGCTCGGCGGGCGAGAGCTGGGAGTGCGTGGTGGAGGCGGGGTGAATGATAAGGGTCTTGGCGTCGCCGACGTTGGCCAGGTGGGAAATGAGCTTGAGGCTGTTGACGAATTTTTCGGCACGGGCCCGGTCGCCCTGCAGCTCAAAGGAAAGCACGCCGCCATAGCCGCGGGTGAGATATTTTTTTGCCTGCTGGTGGGTGGGGTGGCTGTCCAGGCCGGGGTAGCTGACGGACTTCACGTCGGCATGGGCCTGAAGCCATTTCGCGAGGGCGAGGGCGTTTTCGCAGGTGCGCTCGACGCGCAGGGAGAGCGTCTCCAGCCCCTGGAGGAGGAGGAAGGAATTGAACGGGCTCTGGGACGGGCCCCAGTCGCGCAGGCCTTCCACGCGGCAGCGGATGTTGAACTGGATGTTTCCGAACGGGCCGCCGATGCCGAAGACGTCGTTCAGCACCATGCCGTGGTAGCTGGGGGACGGGGAGGTGAACTGGGGGTATTTGCCGTTGCCCCAGTTGAAGGTGCCGGCATCCACAATGACGCCGCCCATGCTGGTGCCGTGGCCGCCGATCCACTTGGTGGCGGACTCGACGAGGACGTGGGCTCCCCATTTCAACGGCTGGCAGATGGCCCCGCCTGCGCCAAAGGTGTTGTCCACGATGAGGGGGAGGTCGTGTTTTTTCGCCAGGGCGGCGAAGGCCTCGAAGTCCGGCACGGTCAGGCCGGGGTTGCCGATGGTTTCGAGGTAAATGGCCTTCGTCCTGGCATCGATGAGCGGCTCGAAACTTTCGACGCGCACGCCGTCGGCAAAGCGGGCCTCCACGCCGATGTTTTTGAACGAGTTTTTAAACTGGTTGTAGGAGCCGCCGTAGAGGTGGGAGGTGGTGACGAAGTTGTCGCCGACGGAGGTGATGTTGTTGATGGCGAGGAACTGGGCCGAGTGCCCGGACGAGGTGGCCAGGGCCGCCACCCCGCCCTCGAGGGCAGCGACGCGCTTCTCGAACACATCGGTGGTGGGGTTCATCAGCCGCGTGTAGATGTTCCCAAACTCCTGCAGGGCAAACATGCGGGCGCCGTAAGCGGAGTCCTTGAACTGGTAGGCCGTGGTCTGGTAAATGGGCACGGCGCGGGACTGCGTGGTGGGGTCAATTTCCTGGCCGGCGTGAAGTTGGAGGGTCTCGAAGTTCATGATGGTTGGTGTTGGGCTGTTTTGATCGCGGGGAATGCGCGTCCGGAACGCTAGGAGGGAACGCCAGCGACAACAATGGGAAATTTCCAATCCGCAAGAGACTGCGGCCCCCTCACGGCGGCGTCACCGGCAGAAGCGGAGCCGGCGTGACGCGGTAGAAGCTCCTTTCGCCCGCGGGATTGGGAAAAGCGGCAGAAGTACTCGTGCCGGAAAGGGCCAGAACCGGGCCGGTGCGGGCGCTCCAGGCCGCCAGGAGCGCGCTGCTGGCCTGCACCACGTAGCGGCGCGACGGACGGCTCGTCCAGGAGATGTCCGCCACGAGCGGGCCTCCGGGGACCAGCTGGCGCGGCGCGATGAAGGAAAGGATGTCGAGAAAATCACTTCCGTCCAAGGGGTTCGTGTCCGCCTGGTATTCACCGGCATCGCTCACGCCGTCTGCGTCGCTGTCCGTCAGCAGGCTCATCTGCGTCAGGTTTCCTGCGTGCAGCCGCTCCCAGGCGTCGGGAATTCCATCGGCGTCCGTGTCCGCCGCTGCGGCCAGGCTGCCCGTCTGCACGTCGACGTCCCCGCCGTCCAGCGTGATCCAGCCCGCATTGGCGCTGTAGGCCGCGCCCTTCAGCGCCCCGGTGCCGAGGTCCACGCGCGGGTCCCCGGTTTCCTCAAACTCGATCCAGCCGAGGTTCGCCGACCAGGCGCTGCCGCGCAGCCGCGCCACCACCGTGCCGCTGTCCGCTGCGGGCGTGAGCACGTTCACGCCGGAGTCCTCTCCGGTGGCATTGCCGTAGCGGATGCCGTCGGCTGGCAGCCCGGAGCCCAGAGTGATCCAGCCGGCATTGGCCGAATAGATCCAGCCCTGGCAGATGAACTCCCCCACGCTGGCTCCGCCCGCCACGTCCCCGCGCAGGTCGATCCAGCCGAGGTTCGCCCCATGGGCGAAGGAGCGGCCCTCGGTGATGGTGGTGACCGCCCGCAGCAGTCCGGGCGCACAGAGCAGGCAGAAAAGAAGAATGGTTTTCATGTCGTGGAGTGAGTCGGATTTTGCCCGCGACTAGGGCGTGCCAAGTGACTTGGTGGGTGAGTTCACCGTGCCGGTGCCGATGACCGCGCAGCCGATGGCCATGGGGGCCTGAATGGCGACGCCATCCTGACGGTCGCCAGTGCAGTAGCTGGCCGGTCCTCCGACGGTCTGGAGTCCCGCGGGGCCGTCAGTGCTGGTGCCCATGCAGTTCATCGCAGAGACGGCGTGCAGCCCCACTCCGCTGCTGCTCCGGCCAGTGCAGTTCTGAGCCACCGCGGTGAAAAGGCCGAATCCGTCCAGACTGAAGCCCCTGCAATTGGTCGCCGCCTCCCCCGCCAGCAGCCCGAAGGAGTAACTGCTGCTCCCCCGGGAGTTAGTGGCTGTGGCGGCATTGATGCCGGCCCCATAGCCCGCCTTTCCCTGGCAGCCCTCCACCACGCTGGCGCTGATGCCGGCCAGGTCCACCGTGGCACTCAGCGTCCCGGCCAGCACACCCACGCAGCTGCCCGTGCAGTGCACGGCCCGGGTGCTGAGAATGGCCGTGCGGGCGGTCTGGGTGACATGGCAGTCCGTCACCGTCTCCGCGATGATGCCGAAGCCGCCACAGTGCCGCACCGAGCAGCGCTCCACCGTGGCATCGCCATCCTGGGCAAAATTGATGCCGTTGCCGGCGATTCCGCTCACCTGGAGGTCGGACACACGCACCTGCACGGGAACGAGGGTGATTCCGCTGGTTGCGGAGAGGCCCTGGAGAAACCCTCCGCCCGTTTTTCCGCCTCCGTTGTCCACCTGGGTGGTGCCGTGGATGTGGCCGTTCTTGATGCAGATGTTCGTGGACGATCCCTGCAGGAGAATGGCCGAACCGGAGGGCGTGCCCGACGTCGAGGTGATGGTGAATCCGTTCAAATCCAGCGTCACATCCTCAGGAATCACGAATTGAATGGCGTTGCCCGAGGACACGGAAATGTCCTGCGTCAGGTAGTAGCTGCCCGGGGTGCCGATGGTGTAGGGCGCGCTGGAAATGGGGATGCGTTTTTCCGCCACCGCCCCCTGAAGGTTGGCGATGTTCGACTGAAGCAGCGCATTTTGCTGCTGGAGCAGGTCCACTTTTGTCCAGAGCCCCTGGTTCAGCAGCTTCACCTCTTCCACGTCATCCCAGAGTTCCTGGAGGCTCTTCATGGTGGGCGTGCGCGGGCCTGGCGGAGGCTGGAGCGGGCCCTGCGCGACGAGGGTGCCCGCCAGCACGAGGCTGGCGAGGGCATGGACAATGGAATGCGGTATATTCATGGGAGGGATGGATGGTTGTTTTTAAGCAAATGCATTCAGGGTACCACTGGCACAGTGCGGGCGTTCAGCCGGTAGTAGCGGCGCGGGGAGGCGTCGTCGGGGCGCAGGATCTGGATCATTTCCCAGCCCGCCAGAGCAGGGCTGCGGGACGGAGTGAGATCGCCCGTCCAAGCACCGGCGGCGCTGCGTGTGGCCAGTACGGGCCATGCGAGCAGGTCCGTGCTGCTCTGGATTTCCAGCTCCAGGTCCGTCGGGGACGGCGCGGGCAGGAGAAAGGAGAAGGCGTCCCCAACCCCGCTGCGCAAGAGCTGGGGCTGGCTGGCGCTGGCGTGGCGCGGGTCGAGCCCCAGGGCGTATTCCACCAGATTCGTCAGGCCGTCCGCGTCCTCGTCGCCGGACGGAGGCGTGCCCAGTCCGTAGGCCGCCGCGTAGGCGGAGTAGATCTCGGGCGTCACCCCCACGGCCAGGTCCCCGGTGCTGGCCAGCCGCGCAGTGTGCCAGTAGAGCCCGGCGGGCAGGGCGGGTAAAGTCATCGCGCTGAAGGCTCCCGTCGTCACCCCGTCAAAGAGGTGAAAGACATCCCCCGCCGCGGGGATGAATCCATTGAGCAGGACCACGCTCAGCGTGCCGTTCAGGGCCAGGGCCCCGGAGATGGCCACCTGGTCGTGCTCCGCCCCCGGAGTGCGCCCCCCGATCTCCATGACCAGCCTGCTTCCCGCACCAAGCGTGCTGTTTTCCACCGGTACGATGGCCGGACTGAGCCCCGGGGAGAAGGTGCCCCCGAAGGTGACGTCCGTGAAGGTGCCCGCTCCCTTCACGTAGCCGTTCAGCACCAGGGGGGCCAGGGAGGATGCCCCCGCAGCGCTGCCATTGATGATGATCGCCTGCGCTAGGGCGTTCGTCGAGTTCACCACGCCCCCGCCATAGAGCGCGCGGCCAAAGTCCACGTAGAGGCCGTTCGGGGCAATCAACGTGGGCGTGGCCATCGGATTTGTCCCGCCTCCGCCCAGTGTGGTGAGGGAGCCCAGCACCGCCTGGTTCCGGTCCGCCAGGGTCACGGTGGCATTGCGGATCTGGAGTTCACCATTGGAGAAAAACCCGGCGAAGCTGGTTCCATCCCCCATCTGCAGCGCAGCGGTGGCGGCGACGACCGAGCCCGCATCCAGCGCGATCCGGCCCTCGATGGTGCCGCTGCCCGCCAAGGCCTGGCCGGCCGGCAGTACCAGACCGTTCACGGCCCTCAGTGTGCCGCCGACCAGGCTTGTTGCCCCCAGTTTGGCAAAGGTGGTGCTCGTCATTTCCAGAACCGCGCCGCTCAGGACGGTCACCGTGCCGTCGGTACGAAATCCGTTCGCCTGGGCCGCACCGAGCACGAGCGTGCCGGACTGCACCGTGATGTCTGAAAAGGACCCACCGGTGAAGACACCGCCGATGGTCGTCCGGCTCGTGCCGGTGTGCAGCAGCCGGCCCGTGCCCAGGTATTTCGCCGCCGCGTCGGTGAAGGTGAGTTCCTTTTCCCCCGCCAGCTCCAGCTGCGCCCCGCCGAAGACGAGCGGATTCGCCATTGTCCGCGGCCCATTCACCGCACTCAGACGGCTCGGCAGCGTCAGGCCGGCCGTGATCGCCCCGCCCGTACCCGCCGTCGTATCGCTCCCCAAGGCCAGATTTCCCCCGTCCGCATTCACCGTGCCGGTGTAGGCGGCGCTGCTGCCGCTCAATGCAACTTGGCCGCCGGGGCCCGCACCAGTCGAGGGCCGGATGATGACCGTCCCCGTTCCAGACAGCGCTCCCGCCATCTGCCCGTCCGTCTGCTGGTCAAACCGGATCGTCGCCCCCGTCAGCGCCCAGTTTCCCTGGATCGCGTCCGTGGTCCCGCGCACCGTCGTGTTCGTGCACAGGGAACCTCCCGTGTAAAAATTTGGCGCCCAAAGCTCCAGAGGACTGTCCACCACAAGCAGGCCGCTGCCGAAAACCTTGCCGTTGATCTGCCGCACTTCCGTATGCACCTGCCCGTCTTCAGCCGTACCGGCCATCGCGTGGATCACCCCGTCGTTGTTCACGTTTCCATTCAGGATCGCCCCGGCCAGCAGGTTCACCGTTCCCGTGGCCGAATTGGCAGTGAAGCCATCCTGGACCGTCAGGGAGTAAGTCAGCCCCCCCTGGTTGTTCATGTCCACGTTGAACACATTCGTCCCCGTCATCGAGACCAGCACATTCGCCAGATTCGTCAGGCTGCCGAAACACGAATCCGAAAGCGTCAGACTGCCCGACGTGACCTGCCCGCCTCCGTTCAGGGAGGCATTGCTCAGGTAGGCACTGGCTGTCGTCGTTTTGGAGAAAGCCCCGTTCATCACGATCCGGCCTCCGAGGAAGGCGGAGATCAAGCCCGACTGAAGCTCCGTCGCTCCGGAAACCGTCACAGTCCTGCCCGCGTCCACCGTCAGACTGCCGGAGTCCACCAGCAGCGATCCCACCGTGTCGTTGTAGCTGCAATAAAGAGTCCCTCCACCGAAGGGTGGGTCGGCGGTGAGGCGGAGCTGTCCGGTGTCCGGCAGCACGTTGGCCATGCCCACCCTGAGCCGCCCGCCCTGCACGTGGGTGCCGCCCGTGTGGCTCGCCGGGCTCAGCAGGTTCATGACGCCCGTCAGGATGACCTTCCCTGCTCCGCTGGTGCCGCCGCCAATGTTGAACCCGGACGGAGCCGTGGATGTCCCGCCGCTGAAGGTCGTGTTCGCCGTCAAAATGACCGGCGCATTGATGTTCGTCCCGTCCCGCAGCGAGCACGACGCGTTCACCCCGGAAAAAGAGAGCGCATTTCCCGAAAGCGCCACCGCCGATGTGCCGGTGCCCAGACTGAGCGAGTTCAGCACAAAGGGATTTGCCAGATTCTGGTTCATCGCGCCCGCCTGGTTCGTATTGATCACGATCGCCGTCGTCGCCCCGCCCGCCGGCAGCACCGCAGGCGACCAGTTCGCCGCCTGGTTCCACGACACATGGTCCCCGGAGGCCCCCACCCACGTCTGCGCCCCGGCACGCCCCCCCGCCAGCCCCGCCATCACCACCGCCAGTGCGCAGGAGCCGGGCAAATACAGGCAACTCCGCCTCCGATTGAAAAACCGGGATGCGGAGACGGTTGAAAATGTAAAAATAGGCTGGTTCATCGGAATCCAAATTGGTGTCGTCCTCCCCTTCTGCGCAGCGGCGCAGGATTTCTTACAGGCCATTCCAAAATATTTTTCCCTCCGCCCGAAGCGCCGGCGTCAGGTCGCAAAAAATCCGCCCAGTTTCTGCAATCCAGGCTTCCCTCCCGTCCGGACACGGCCCCCGCTGAAGAAGCCCCCCTGATAACTCCCTCCATTCACGTCGATTCGCGTCCATTTGCGGTTGACCTCTACATCCCTTGCCCGCGCCCGATCCGCCTGGGGGAAAGGATTCCAGTTGCATTTCCTTCAGGTTTCTTAAGTTTCCTCCTCGTCCGGGTTCACCTGAACACCTCCGCCCCCGACCACCGATCCCTTTCCCCCCAACCACACGCACACACCATGGCCGAATACACCGAAGACGACATCAAGTCCCTCAGCTGGAGCGAGCACATCCGGCTCCGCCCCGGCATGTACATCGGGAAACTCGGAGACGGCTCCATGGCCGACGACGGCATCTACATTCTGGTCAAAGAGGTCATCGACAACGCCATCGACGAGTTCGTCATGGGACACGGGAAGAAAGTGGACATCAGGCTCGAAGGCAACACCCTCGAAGTGCGCGACTACGGGCGCGGCATCCCGCTGGGCAAGCTGCACGACTGCGCCGCCCAGATCAACACCGGGGCGAAATACGACTCCAAGGCCTTTAAAAAATCCGTCGGTCTGAACGGCGTCGGCATCAAGGCGGTGAACGCCCTTTCCAGCTGGTTTGAGATCCAGGCCTGCCGGGAAAAGGAAACCCGCACCCTCGAGTACAGCCGCGCCGTCATTACCAAGGAAATGAAGCGCCCCGTGCACACGGACCAGCCCAACGGCACCCGCGTCGCCTTCTCCCCGGACCTCTCCATCTTCCCGCCCAACCTCAAGTGGAAGACCGAGTACATCGAGCAAATGCTGCGCAACTACAGCTTCTTGAACACCGGGCTGACCCTCGAGTTCAACGGACGCAAGTTTTTCAGCAAAAACGGTCTGCGCGACCTGCTCAGCGAGCACTTCGCCGAGGAGGAGCCGCTCTACCCCATCATTCACCTCAAGGGTGAGGACATCGAGGTCGCCTTCACCCACCGCGACGGCTACGGCGAGGACATCTCCAGTTTCGTCAACGGCCAGAACACCACCATGGGCGGCACCCACCTCCTCGCCTTCCGGGAGGCCGTGGTGAAGACCGTGCGCGAGCACTTCAAAAAGGAGTGGGAAACCAAGGACATCCTCACCGGCATCGTCGGTGCCGTAGCCATCAAGGTCGTCGAGCCCGTCTTCGAGTCCCAGACCAAGACCAAGCTCGGCTCCACCCACATGGAGCCGGACGGGGAAACCGTTCGCGGCTTCATCGGCGGCTTCCTGGCAAAAGAGCTGGATGTCTTCCTGCACAAGAACAAGCAGGTCGCCGCCGAGCTGCAGTCAAAGATCAACCAGTCCGAAAAGGAGCGCAAAGAGCTGGCCGGCATCCAGAAGCTCGCACGCGAGAGCGCGCGCAAGGCAAAGATCCACAACAAGAAGCTGCGCGACTGCCGCGCCCACTTCGGCAGCAAGCACAAGGAAGCCGACCGCAGCACCCTCTTCATCACGGAGGGCGACAGCGCCTCCGGCTCCATCACCAAGAGCCGCGACGTCGACACCCAGGCCGTCTTTTCCCTGCGCGGCAAGCCGCTCAACTGCTACGGCCTCACGAAAAAAGTGGTCTACGAAAACGAAGAGTTCAATCTCCTCCAGCACGCGCTCAACATCGAGGACAACCTCGACGAGCTGCAGTACGCCCGCGTCGTCCTCGCCACGGATGCCGACGTCGACGGCATGCACATCCGCCTGCTGATGATCACCTTCTTCCTCCAGTTTTTCCCGGAACTCATCCGCCGCGGCCACCTCTACATCCTGCAGACCCCCCTCTTCCGCGTGCGCAACAAGAAGGAAACCTTCTACTGCTACAGCGACGAGGAACGCCAGCGCGCCATCATGAAGTGCGGCAAGAGCGCCGAGATCACCCGATTCAAAGGCCTCGGCGAGATCAGTCCGGATGAGTTCAAGAAATTCATCGGCCCAGACATGCGCATCGATCCGGTGAGCCTCGACCCCCACACCGGGCTCAAGGAGATGCTCACCTTCTTCATGGGCAAGAACACCCCGGAGCGCCAAAACTTCATCATCGACAACCTCCGCGTCGAAATCGACATCGCCGAACAGGTCGAAGCCGAAGCCCGGGCTGCCGCCGACGCGAAGGCCGCCGCTGAGGAAGCCGACGACTCCGACGCCAAATCAGCCGCCCGCAAACCACGCAAGAGCGCCTGATCGTCACATGGCCGGTCGCAGTGCCCCCCCGTGAGTGAAACCCCTTTCACTTGCCCGGCACGGCATCGTCCGGCAGGGGTATGGCCATGAGATTTCCGAAAAAGTGGCTCTGGCCCGGCCTCACCCTCCTCAGCCTCGCAGGAGCCGGGTGGCTGTGGCGGGAAAACGTGCGCCTTGAGGCCCAGCTCGCCCGCTGGCGTGCGGAGGCCGTCTCCGCCCGCGTCGCCCACCAGCTCCAGCCAGCTCCTCCCGGGCTGGCTTCCGTCAGTCCGCCTGCAGCAACGCAGCCAGCCGCCGCCGCCACTTCAGCAGCTCCCGATCCCGCCCAGGCCGTCCTGGACGGCCTCCGCGGCCAGGTGCTCGTCTCCTTCGGCACGGTCGAGAAACTCGGAGCCCAGGCCGCCGAGTTTTTCGCCTCGGAGCAGGCCCGCCGCCTGCGCAAGCAAGCCGGCACCTTGGGTTCCAGCGACCTCGCCCTCACCCCGGAGGAGGAGGCCGAGGGCCAGCGCCAGACCGCCCGCCTGCTCGGTGCCCTGCCGGAGATCGAGTCCTTCCAGGACCACCCGGACGAATACGGCCGCTTCTTCCGCGGCCTCTTCCAGGCCGGCGGCGCCCTCAGTGAATCCGACGCCGCCCGTGTCGAGACCCTCATGAAAGCCCGTGCCGAGGAAGGCATCAAACTCGGCCTCAACGCCGGCAGCAAGCCCAAGGACGGTGCCCTGGCCTGGGAGTGGAAGCGCGACCAGTTCAACGAAGCCACCGCCGACCAGCTCTCAAACGTCCTCCCCGACACCGCCAAGGAAAACTTCCCCATCAACGGCGCCCTCATGGAATTCCTTGAAATGGACTTCGACAAAGCCGGCCTTACCGTCCCCCTCCCCGCCGCGCCGACAGCCGCTGCGGCTCCAGCCACCCAATAGCCACCTCCCCACCCGGCCGGTTTCCACGGCCACGTGGCTCATTCTGCCCACACGCCTCCAGACAGCGGCAGCTCGTTCAGTTCCGCCCGCGCCTCGCGCCAGCCGGGCCAGTGCTTGTTCATGATCGCGACGAACCGTTCGCTGTGCGTCGGCTCCAGCAGATGGGCCATTTCGTGCACGATTACGTATTCCAGCAGGTCCTTCGGCTTTTTTACCAGCTCTGTGTTCAGGCGAATGTTCCCCGCCCGGTGGTTGCAGCTGCCCCACTTGGTTTTCATCCGCTGCAGGAAATAGCCGGCCACTTTCACTTTCATCCTCGGCTCCCACTTCCGGATCAATGCAGGCACGACTGCATGGAGCAGCGCCTTGTGCCACTCGTGGATCACAATCGCACGCTTCACCGCATCGCTCCCGGGGCGCACCGTCAGCGTGATGCGCTTGTGGTCAAGGGATACAAACGGTCTGGCATCGCGATGGGCAATGGTCAGCAGATGCCTCCGGCCCCAGAGGTAATGGCTTTCGCGTTCGATAAATCGGCGGGGCGTTTCACGGGCCTGCCCCTGCAGCTTCTCCTGCTGCTGCCGGATCCAGCCCAGCCGCGAGATCGCATACGCACGGGCTACGTCCAGCCGGGTCGCACTCGGGGCGACCAGCGTGACGCGACCATCCGGCGGGTGAACGGAGAGATGCACGTTCTTGATGGCCTTCCTGGTCACTTGAATCCTCAGCTCTCCAATCTGAATCGTCTCGGTCATCAGTAGCCTGCCTGATTCTTGATGATCTCGAAAATGGCCATCATGGCCGTGCCGTCCTTCTGCATGTGGTCCTTGTGCAGGAAGTTTTGGACGACCCGCTCCTTGGTCTCATCCCCTTTCCAACCCGCCGGGGCCCGGTCTCGCATGGATTGGTCAATTTCCAGCGCGAGCTTTGCTTTGCTTTCGTCATCCTCCGGACACTGAAACGTCGAGACTGGCAGCTCCGCCAGGTTGCGGAACAGAACGATGGCCTCCGGCTTCCCGTGCAGCACAGCCGGATGCTCCCCGCCCGACTTCTTCACGAGCTTTCGGGCCAGATCCTCCGCCTTTTTCAGAAATGCCTCGTACGCGGCGGCATCCGCGCGGCTCTGGGCAATCAAATCGTCCAGCAGCCTGGACATCTCCGCGTAATATTTCGGATCGGTGAGCTGGTCGCGGATGATCGTCTTGCGCAGGTTGTTGATGATCCCCTCGGCAATCGAATTTTTCGAGCCCCTGCCTTTGGTATTCAGCTTTCTGGCAATCGCATCATTCATGCCCGTGGCCACGATCAATTCAGTAAGCGTCAGGCCATTCAGATCCCCCTGGGCCTGGACGTGCTCCGACTGGATGTACGTGTTGATCAGGTGCCGCATGTCGCCCTCGAAAGGCTTCACATCCAGCTCCTCGCCGGAGCAGTTCTTGATTTCGTTGCGGGTGTTGGTGTGGAAATCCACCTCCTCCTTGATCCGGACGCCTTCCTCCAGATCATATCCCGCGTCGCCCAGATGCTGGAAAATATCCGAAAAGGCCCGCAGGAGGGTGGTGGTGGCCTTGTAGTAGGAGATGCGCAGCGGCTCGGTGGCGCCGAGGGCCTTGGGGTCCGATGAGTTGCCGCAGAAATAGAGGAGATATTGTTCGACCTGTTTCGGCAGCGCCACGGGCTCGCACAGGTAGCGCAGGGCCTCGCGGGCGGCATCCAGCTTTTTCTTTCCTTCCACCAGCCAGTCCTTCACCGCCACATTGGCGTCCGTGCCGCAGGTTTCCGTGTCCAGCTCGGCGGAGGTGTAGACGGAAATGGAGTTCTGCACGTGCTGGAAGAGCGCCTTGTAGTCCACGATGTGGCCGTGCGGCTTGTCGTCCCCATCCAGCCGGTTCGTGCGGCAGATGGCCTGGAAAAGCGTGTGGTCGCGCATCACACTGTCCAAGTAAATGACCGTGCAGCTCGGGGCGTCAAATCCAGTGAGCAGTTTGCTCACGACAATCAGAAGCTTGAGATTCGCCGGCTCCTTGATGAAGCGGCGTTTCATTTCATCCTCGTAGGCCGCAGTGCTGGCCCAGCCTTTCAAAACGTGGCCGGTGTAGGTGTCAAACTTGTAGCGCTCATCGCTGTCGGGCGGTTCTTTGGAAATGGCGGTCGCCTGCGGTTCGTAGGAGGTGATGATGCCCGCATATTTCCCGAACGAAGTCCCCTGAAACAGCCGGTAGTAGTGGCAGGCGTCGTAGATGCTGGAGGCGACCAGAATCGCCGTTCCCCGGTCATTGTTGAGCCGCGGCTTCAGGCCGAAATCTTTGATGATGTCCGCGATGATCCGCTGCTTTCGCTCCTGGGAACTCATCAGCTCCTCCAGGTTCGCCCAGCGCTTCCGCAGCACCGCCTTCTGGAAATTGTTTAGGCCATGCGTTTTTTCATCGAACCACCCATCCACCGCTTCGCCCGCCACCAGCCGCTGCTCCGTATCCCGTGCCTCGTAGGTCAGGTCCAGCACCACGCCATCCGCCACCGCTTCGTGGAACTTGTACGTGTGGATGAACGTGCCAAAAACCTCCCTCGTCGTCTGCCGGTCCTTCCGCAGCAATGGCGTGCCGGTGAAGCCGATGAAGATCGCATCCTTCAGCCAGCGCTTCATCTGCCGGTTCATGTCGCCGCCCTGCGTGCGGTGGCATTCGTCCACAAAAACATAAAACTGCCCGTGCACACGCGGTGGCGGGCCGTCGAAGTCCGAGGTGTCGAATTTATGCAGCAGCGCACACAGCAGGCGGGGACTCGCGGCACCCAGCCTGGTCAGAAACTCAGCCCGGTTCTGAATGCGGGGCGGGGGCGAGTTTTCCCCGATCACCCCGGCGTTCTTCATCACCCCCTCGATCTGCCTGTCCAGTTCATCTCGGTCGGTGATGATCAGAATCCGCGCCTCCGGATCGTGCTCCAGAAGCCACTTCGCCAGCAGCACCATCAGGATGCTCTTGCCACTCCCCTGCGTGTGCCAGATCACCCCTCCCTCGCGCCTGCCCAGCCGCCGCTGGCTCGCCTTCACCGCCTCAAACTGGTGCTGCCGGGGCACCTTCTTGATGCCCCCGTCGAAGATCATGAAATTGCGGATCAGGTCCAGCAGGCGGGATTTTTCGCACATTTCCGCCAGCGGCCGGTCCAGGATGCCGCCCGGAGCGTGCGGATCGGGCGCGTCAGGCTGCCATTCCACAAAGAACCTCTCCTTCGTCGTCGCCGTCCCGTAGTGCAGGCCTTGCGTGTCGTTCCCCACCAGCAGCAGTTGCGCCGTTGCGAAGAACCCCAGGTTGAAAATCTCCTCCTGGTTGGTCCACAGCTGCCGGATGCCCTCCACCACATCCACCGCGCCGCGCTTCAGCTCGATCACGCCCACTGCCATCCCGTTCAGGTAAATCACCAGGTCGGGCCGCCGCTGGTAGCCGCCTTTCAGCGTCACTTCCTCCGCCAGGGCGAAGTCGTTGTTCTCCGGGTGCTCCCAATCCACCAAATGCACCGTGTCATGCGGCTTTCCGGCGGCGGTCTGCACGGAGACGCCGTAGCGCAGCAGCTGGTAGGTGCGCAGGTTCGCCTGATAAAGGGTGATGCCGGTGGCCTCGGCGGCAGCCATCAGCTTTTGCAGGGCAGCGGAAATGTGCGCCTCGGAATAGCCTCGCCGCTTCAAGTTCGCCCGGAGCAGGCCCACCTCGATGCACCGGTTGTTCGCCCGCTTGTTCCACTCGCCGAGGTACTCATAGCCCAGCCCGCCCGGCCCGGTGAAGAGCTTGATGACGCGGTTCTGCGTCTTGCGTTCAGAGCGGGGGATTTCAGGCATGGTGGCGCGGGAAGGTGGCAGTCTCAGGATGGCCCGTGGTGGTTTCATTGTCAATCAACCGAGTAATCCAGCCCCGGTCATGCGACTGTCCTTAGAGCGGCGGGTTGACGCGTCAGGCTTGCAATCTACCCGGCCAATTCATTTTTCCTCCAGAGTTCGTCCGCCTCCTGCTCGGAAATATGAGGAAACAGCCCCTTCATTTTTAGGAGCGCATAGCTGATCACTTCACTCCCGGCCTTTTTGTTGAAAACCTCCGCCGCGATGGCCGGATGCACTTTCACCTCCCGGGCGAATTGTTCAATCTGCCCCGTTTCAGGCCGCGGGTGGCGGGCTTGGAAGGCGATCAGCTTATCACTGAATACTAAAGTGTCTTGAGCCCACTCGTCAGCCTCGGTTTCGCGGGGATCCGTCTTTTGATCGTCATAATCCGCGATCACTTCGCCCGGGTCGCTGATGTGGAGGACCAGGTGGGCGATTTCATGGAACAGAATCAGCCAGAACTGGGACACGTTCCGGTATTTCAGACCGTGGATGATCATGGCTTTTACCGGAGTCAGGAGCTGCGTACAGCCGCGGAAACCGGATTGCTTCATGATGGGAGCAAAGACCAGGGCCACCCCCGCCTCTGCCAGGATGCGCCGCACTTCCGGAATGATGGCAGCCAGAGGGGACTGGGTGAGTTCCCGCAGCTGGCTGACGGCCTGCCGGAGTTTGTCCCGGTCATACGGCTTCACTTCCACCTTCTGCGCCGCCCGGCGCCCCAGTTCGATCCAGACCGCCCCGCTTACCGCGCTGCACTGCCGGTTCGTATCCTTGAAGGCAGCCAGCGCAGGTTCGCAGCGCTGCGAGGCGTCGCGGAACGCCGTCAAATCCGGCACACGCAACAGACGGCAAAGCGCCGTGCGCCGCACCTTCGGGCTGGTGGCGGAGACGACGACCCCGATTCTCGCCAGGCAGGCATAGTCGATTTCCTTCAATATCCCTTTCTCCTCAGCATCCGGCTGCCGCTCCTCTGCCGGGTGGGATGCCGCCGCGCCGGAGGCAAAGTTGTTTGTTCTGAGTCGCTCAAATGCGCTCTCCTCGGCCAGCAGAACCCGCAGGAAGTTGCTCACCGATTCCGAGGGCCGGGAGCGGCCGCTCAGCCAGCGGGAAATGTTTTTCTCCCCCAGCCCGGTGGTGTCCGAAGCCTGTTTTTGCGTCAGCCGGTATTTGGTCAGAAATGCCCGGATTTCCTGCGGACTGATCGCGCCAAGTTCCTTGTCCAGCCACGCGTTGATTTTCCGGTGGCCAGCATCACCGGTCACGAGGTCGCCGCACTGGTCGCATCTCAGCATCGGCACCTGCGGGACGACGATTTCTCCGCGGGTCGGGTGGTTCGTTTTGTAGTCCAGCAGGACGGGCTGGAGCCGTCCCGCTTCACATTCGAAGCAGGCCAGTCCGGCCGGGGCTCTAGGGCTCTTTGATTTCGTTTTCATCGGACAGGGGTTGGACGTGGATTCGGGGAAGCGTCAGGATGGTGTCACTTTTGTGCACCGCGATTTTGACCACCAATGGCTCCCCCTTGGGGGACAGGGTGACATGAATGTCCAGTTCCTTGCACCCGTCCTCCTCCGGGTAGGTCAGGACGCACTGGTAGCGCTGAGGCTGGCTGGGAAATGTTTTGGGTTTAAGGAAGAGGCGGTCGCTGGTGAGGTGGTCCGCCAGGTCCGCAAAAAATCCGTCCGCCTTCAGCCCCCACCAGTCGAGGTGGTTGCCGGAAGACGTGTTTTGGTCGAGAAACCTCCGCGCCGGGTCCCGCAAGGCATCCACGATCTGCTGGCAAACGGAGGAGGGTGCTTTTCGGGGCTGGCTCGGCATGGGGGTCAGGTGGCACCTATTGGTGCCTTTTGGCACTTTTTGCAAATCCAATTTGCCTGAAGCCGTGGCAAAAAGCACCCTCCTGCCAGCCGGGGCCTCCCACCCGCACGTTCCGCTTCATGGACTGCCTGTGAAAGCGATTCCTCCCAGCCCTCATGCAGCAGCACGTCCAGATAATTCCTCTGGAAGGATTTCCGGTGAAGCATGTCGGCGATCTCTTGAATCGCCCGATTTTTTTCAGGCCTGTCCGGCCAAACTGGAGCACCGCGATCACCCACGGTCCGACTTGTCCGGTGACTTGTCCGCCGACTTGTCCGTTTGGGCACTCCTGCTTGTGCGGTTTTCCTGAATATCCGGACCACAAACCCGTCGGTCAGCTCGAACTCAGGCTCTCGCAGCCCCACATCACGGCAACGCTGGATCATGTCCCGGATACCCGTTCCCATGCGCTCGTTGTAGTGGGCCACAGATGACTAAGTTCCAGAATTGTGGCCGGCTTGAGGGCTCGTGTCTTCTCCCGCTCACGGCACGCACCAAGGTAACCGTGACCAGGGCAGTCGGGTCGAGCCTTGTCCGTGAAAAGGGCGATGACGCGGTTCTGCGTTTTGCGTTCGGAGCGGGGTTGTTCAGGCATGGATGTTACGGGAAAATGGGGCCGGTGGCTTCACGGTTCCATCTGAACTGGAGGAACGCGCAGCACCGCCCCCTTAGGCACAGAAAGCATTGTCGCGAGGGGCCTTATCCGGCGCTTCGTGCCATCTGGAAACACTTCCATCAGGTGATCATCCTCGCGAACCAGCACACTTGGCCCTGCTGCGAGCGTCTTCAGGTATGCTTGGTGAAGGCCCGGTTCGATGAGTGCTGGAACTTGTTCTTCCAGCGCGTCTATTTCTGCATCGGTAAGCATGAGAAGGTAGGGCAGGTTGCCATCATTTGGACACTCCTGTAAGGATTTGAGGAGCATGATTGAGAACAAAACGAGCAACTTCGCGACCCGCAAGAATATCAATGGTCTTGCCTGTCTCCTCAGCTGCCTGTCTGACGCAATCTTCCAACGGCTCAGTCAATTCCGCCGTCGTTATTATCAAGCCGCCGTCCGCCTTGTAGGCTGCCATCCCCTCGATGATTTGCTTCACTGCCGTCGAGTCATGATGGCTGCCGGTGTAAGATTTTGCCTGAATTACGAGACGAGAGATTAGATTCACACCGATGATCGGATTTTGAAATTCCACGATTAGGTCAGCTCCTTGGTCTGAGCGCCACCCAAAGCCGTTCTGAATTGAGAGCACGTTGGGCATTGATTGAAAAATCAGGTGAAGAAACCGTTCAAAATCCTTACTCCGGTTCATCTGCTGAATGATCTCCGTGATCTGCGGCAGGATCATATCGTTCATTTTGCTGCGTATGTGTGCCAGTCCCCTTATGCCTTCGTCATAATGGTTGAATCGCTTCTGCTTCAGATTTGCCACGCTCTGAAGAAAGTCCTCCACTGCCAAAACCCGTTGTCCCCGTTTCCGTGGTGCAAGATTAACTGATGGAAGCACATTAGGGTCGTTACGTTCAAATTCCACAAAGCTCGACGGATCGACCGGGATGAAGTTATTGAAATCACGCCCGTCTCCCCAGGCGACAGGCAGGCCATCATCGTAATCATATTCGCCAACCGCCTGCACGGCGACACAGCGGCCGTAATCAGGGTTGTTGACGTGAACAATCCAGTCGCCCGCGCGAATGCTAAGCAGGAACATGTTCGGACCGTAGTATTCATCCCTGAGCGAACAATCTTGATCCCACATTCCAAACCTTGATTTTCCCTCCTTGATGCTTGCATGGACGGCGTGACGGACGGTTTGATCGCCCACTTTGGCGAAAGCAAAAATTTGTGGATTCATGGTAGTGAGTGTGTATTTGGATTTGGAAAATCATGGCCCGAACTTATTCCAGTCGTGTCCTTCCGGTCAGGAGTTCCTGCATCATGGCTTGCTTGAGGGCCTGGGTCTTCTCCCGCCGCTGCTCCAGGACCGCCAGCTCCCCGTCCATCTCCGTCAGCACCGACGCGATGGCGGTTTGTTCGGGGACGCCAGGCGTTGGAAGCTCAAATTTCACAAGTGTAGGTGCTCGTACCTCCTTGATTGTGCTTCCTTGGGCTTTTGAGAGAAGGGCAGATTTGTTTTGGATGAACCAGAATTTTAGGAACTCCGCAGTCGCCTCGTCGGGGTCGACGACAAGTCCGCAAATACCCTGCTTCGTTGCGACTGGGATTCGAGTAATGCCGATTTCTCCGATTGTCGCGCCGGTGGAGACGATAAGAGTTCCCGGTTTCCACAACGTAGCGGCGCATGATTGAAGTCCTCGCTCGGTCAAGGTGGTTTCGGTGGTCGTGATTTCATATTTGATGTCCTCAATAACTACCCAGTTGATCCCGCCGCCAAAATTGTGCCGGTCTGCAGTCGAAGGCGTCGCTCCATCACCGATTTCGACTAGGAGTTCGCCAAGCTCTTTCAACTTCCACTCGCCGTGGAAGCCCGGAAGGCGGGTTTGGCCGGTGAGGAGTTGCTGCATGGCCGCCTGTTTGAGGTCGCGCTTCTTGGCGATGAGCCGGTCCAGCGCGCCCAGCAGTCCATCCACATCGCTCAACGCCGTCGCTATGGTGCGCTGTTCGGGTAGGGGTGGCGCGGAAATCTCCAGTCCTCTTAAAATGGGTATGCGGAGATTGCTGACAGTTGAGCCCGTGCCGCCAGCGACCGAAATTGAACGTTGAACTGCTCCACGAGGAAGACATCGCTGCGGACCAAACTTTCCAACACCGTTTTGTCGCCATTGTGGTGGGAAAGTTCATGACGCCCCTGACTGATGCCGATTTCTGGAATGGCAAGGCCAAGAGATTCGTTGGCGGTCAT
>JANOAS010000309.1:0-20779 GCA_031411255.1 bacterium | reverse complement strand
GAATGCGCCGCCGCAGATCCGCCAGGTGGACCACACGCCGGCCTCCCCGGTGGCCGGGCAGGCGGTGGTGGTGACGGCCCGCGTGACGGACCCGGACGGCGTGGCCTCCGTGTCTCTGGACTGGCAGGCGGTGGACCCGGGCGCGTACGTCCGGAAATCCGATGCGGCCTACGCCACGACGTGGACGTCCGTAGTGATGAAGGACGACGGCACGAATGGCGACGCGGTGGCGGGGGATTCCATTTTCTCCGCCACGGTGCCCGGCACGGTGCAGACGCACCGGCGGCTGGTGCGCTACCGGGTGACGGCGGCCGACGCGGGAGCCCGCACGGTGACGGTGCCGTATGCGGATGACGAGTCGCCGAACTTCGCGTGGTTCTGCTACAATGGCGTTCCCGCGTGGTCCGGCGCGGTGGAGCCCGGGGTGGCGGGTGCCCGCGGCACGGTGAAAAATTTCCCCGCCACGCTGATGTCGTCCCTGCCGGTGTACCACCTGATCGCGAACTCGACGGATGTCTTCAACAGCCAGTACTCGAGCGGCTCCGACACGGTGCGCATGTGGGGGACTCTCGTCTACGACGGGAAGGTGTACGACCACATCCAGTTTCACAACCGGGGCGAGGCGTCGACCTACCAGTGCGGAAAGAACAAGTGGCGGTTTCACTTCAACCGGGCGCGCCACTTTGAACCGCGCGACAGCCTGGGCCGGCGCTACGCGGAAACGTGGGACGACTTTTCCCTGAATGCCTGCGCCAGCCCGTGGATCGTGGCGAACCGAGGCATGGCGGGGCTGGACGAGGCGGTGTCGTTCCGCCTCTTTGAGCTGGCGGGGCTGCCCTCGCCCAGGTCGCACCACCTGAGCTTCCGCGTCATTGACGAGGCCGCCGAGGCGCCGGCCAGCCAGTACGCCGGCGACCTGTGGGGCCTGTACATGGCGGTGGAGAGCATTGATGGATCATTCCTCGACGAGCGCGGGCTGCCGGATGGGAACACTTTCAAGATAGAAGGCGGAGCGGGGGACAAAAAGAACCAGGGCGCGACGCAACCGGTGACCACGGCGGACTGGGACACCTTCCGTGCGGGATCCACCACCACGGCCACGGAGGCCTGGTGGCGGACGAATCTGAATCTGCCGGCCTTCTACAGCTTCGCCGCAGTGAACCGCGTGGTGGGAAACGTGGACCTGCGCGAGGGCTACAACCACGGCTTTTACCACCATCCGGACAACCGCTGGATCCCGCTGCCGTGGGATCTGGACATGATGTTCATCCCCGAGACACACTGGAGCGGCACCATCGACCAGAAGGCCTGCCTGACGCAGGCGGCGATCCTCATTGAGTACAAGAACCGCTGCCGGGAGCTGCTGGACCTGATGTGCGCGGATGCGGGAAATGCCGGAGGGCAGGTGGGTCAGGTGATCGACGAGCTGGCGCAGATCGTGAACCCGGCGGGGCTCGCGCTGACGTGGGCGGATGTGGACGAGTGCATGTGGAACAAACACCCGCAGACGGTGGGCGGCCATTTGAACAACTTTTACCGCACACCCTACGCGCAGGGGCAGATCGGCGGGACGTGGACGCGCACGCTGGCCACGCCGGATCACGAGGGGTTCGTCGCCTTCCTGAAGGGCTACACGACGGACACGGACCCGGACGCCTTCGCCGTGGGGGATGACGACCAGCGCGGTTACGGCTTCAATTTTCTGGAACTCGACGCCGCCGATACCGGCGTGCCGGCCCGGCCTCTCATCACCTTCACCGGCACGGCGGGCTGGCCTGCAAATGACCTGCGCTTCACCACCGGGGCCTTCTCCGCGCCGGCGGGCGTGACCTTCGCCGGCATGCAGTGGCGTCTGGCGGAGATCGCGGCTCCGGGTTTGCCCGGCTACACGGCGGGCGAGCCGCGCCGCTACGAACTGGAGGAAGTCTGGGGCTCCGGGGAGCTGGTCTCCTACGCAGACAGCGCGACCGCCTCCGTGCTGGCGGCCCGGCCCGGCCACACGTACCGGGCGCGGGTCCGGATGAAGGGAAACAACGGACGCTGGAGCCCGTGGTCCGCTCCGGTGCAGTTCGTCGCCGGTGTGCCGGACACCTCCGGTCTCACCAGCAGCCTCGTCATTTCCGAAATGATGTACCACCCCGCTCCGCCCACCCCGGCCCAGTCCGCGCTGGGCTGGACGGCGGATGACTTCGAGTTTGTGGAAATCAAAAACACCGCCGCCTACGAGGTGGACCTGACCGGCGTCCGCTTCACGAAGGGGATCGACTTCGATTTCCCCGCAGGCCGGAAGCTGGCCCCGGGCGCCTTCGCCCTGCTGGTGAAAAACCAGACCGCCTTCGAGGCGCGCTACGGAACCGGCCG
Source organism: bacterium (assembly GCA_031411255.1). GTDB lineage: Bacteria > Verrucomicrobiota > Verrucomicrobiia > Verrucomicrobiales > V1-33 > JANOAS01. The sequence continues at coordinate 18,418 of JANOAS010000309.1, read as the reverse complement.
TCCGGTGGTGGGCGCCTTCCCGCTGGATAAATTCAGCGACGATGGCGAGCAGGTGAAGCTCAGCTACGGCGCAGGCACGGCGCTGCGGGAGTTCGCCTACACGGATGCCGCCCCCTGGCCGGCCGGGGCGGACGGCGATGGAGCCAGTCTCGTGCTCGTCGCGCCCTTCTCCCGTCCGGACCACGCCCTGCCGCAGAGCTGGCGCGCCAGCTGGTACTCCGGCGGCAGCCCGGGTGCGGAGGATGTGAAGACCTTCGCCGGCTGGGCCAGCCTGAACCCCGGAGCGGCCAGCCCGGACGCGGATGCGGACCAGGACGGCATTTCAAACCGGCTCGAATATTTCTTCGGCACCGATCCGTTCAATGCAGCCTCCCGCCGCCTGCCCGCCGGGGCCTTCCAGCCGCTGACCGTCGGCGGCACGGTGGAAACCTACCTCACCGTCGTCATCGAGCGAGACTCCGCCGTGGGCGACACCACCCCGCTCGTCGAATTTTCCGACGCCCTCACCGGCTGGACCGGAGGTGCCGTCCTCGCCACCTCCGCCCCCGGCCTGAACGGACTGGTAACGGAAACCTGGCGCTCCCCGGCCCCCGTGAGCGCGACGGCGAGGCGTTTCGTGCGGGTGCGGCTGCCGTAGGCCTCCCCTCTCAGAACACTTGCCCCCGGCCTGCGGGGGTGGTATGGGCAGCGGTCATGTCGAGCCAGTTCGGTCAGTTGTTTCGTTTAGCGACTTTCGGTGAATCCCACGGGGCCGGAGTCGGGGTGGTGGTGGACGGGTGTCCGCCGCGCATCCCGCTTGCCCTGGAGGACATCCAGCGGGAGCTGGACCGGCGCCGGCCGGGGCAGAGCCGCATCGTCACCCCGCGCAAGGAGGCGGACCGGGCGGAAATCTTATCCGGCGTGGTGGACGGGCTGACCACGGGCACGCCCATCGCGGTGATGGTGAGGAATGAGGATCAGAGGTCCGAGGCCTACACAGAAATGGCGGAGAAGTACCGCCCCAGCCACGCGGACTACACCTACGATGCGAAGTACGGCATCCGCTCGTGGGCGGGTGGCGGGCGGGCCTCCGCACGGGAGACGATCGGGCGGGTGGCGGCGGCGGCCATCGCGGGAAATGTGCTGCGGCAGCTGCTGCCGGGCTTTCAGGTACTGGCGTGGGTGAAGACGGTGCGCGACCTCACGGCCAGCGTGGATCCGGCCACGGTGACGAGTGAAATGATCGAGTCGAACATGGTCCGCACGGCGGATCCCGCCATGGTCGAGCCGATGATCGCGCTCATCGACCAGATGCGGAGCGAGGGAAATTCCGTGGGCGGCGTGGTGGAGTGCGTGGTGCGCGGCGTCCCGCCCGGGCTGGGCGAGCCGGTTTTTGACAAGCTGGAGGCCGAACTGGCCAAAGCGATGCTCAGCCTGCCGGCGACGAAGGGGTTTGAGATTGGCAGCGGCTTTGGCGGCACCCTGCTGACGGGGCGGGAGCACAATGACCCTTTCCGCATGATCGACGGCCAGGTCCGCACGACGAGCAATCGCTCCGGCGGCATCCAGGGCGGCATTTCCAATGGCGAGGACATCCTTTTCCGCGTCGCCTTCAAGCCCGTGGCCACCATCATGACGGAGCAGGACACCGTGACGAAAAACCACGAGGACACCGTGCTCAAAGGACGCGGCCGCCACGACCCGTGCGTCCTGCCGCGCGCCGTCCCCATGGTCGAGGCCATGGCCACCCTCGTCATCTGCGACCACCTGCTTCGCCAGCGCGCCCAGTGCGGCCTGCCGGGTGGTTTATGATAAATATTCAAGTGGTGGAGATTATTAATTTGTCTTGAGCAAATAGGCTGGGAACGATACATTGGAGGCCTCCAGGCGGTGCGTTTCCGCCCTTCTGTCATGACACTCTCCTCCCCCCGCCCCTTGTCCCTTCCTGCCAGACGCCGCCGGCCCGCCCTCCGGTGGCTGGCCGCGTTTGCGTTGTCGATTTTCTGCCCAGCGGCCTCCCGCGCGACGACCATCGACTGGTCCTCACCGGTTTTGGGCATCAATCTCACCAGCAGCGGCGCCCCGTTGACGGAGGATTTCCTGTTTGAACTCGGCGCCTTCGACGCCGGCTTCGTCCCCACGGCGGCGAACACCGCCCAATGGGCCGGCAAATGGCGTGCCGCCAGCCGCAGCGGGTACAACGTGGCTGATGCACTCTTCAGCGCCACCCACTCGTATTCGACAAACGTCCCCCCCTTTCTGCCGAACGCGGCGGCCTACATCTGGGGCCACAACTGCGCGCCGGCGAATGGCGAGTGGGTCCTCATGTCCTCCAGCCTGTGGCGCTGGCCGCTGGGCAGCCCGTCCCCGGTCGGCTCATCCTTTGTCTGGAATTCCCTGGACGCGGACTCCCCCGCCATCCTCGGGCAGGTGAATGCCCCCGCCTTTGACCTGAAGACCGCAGTGGTGCCCGTCTCCCCGGTCCCGGGGCTGACCGGCGACCAGTGGCGCGCCGCCTATTTCACCCCGGCCGAGCTGGCCAGCAGCGCCGTGTCCGGCTGGAATGCCGACCCGGACGGCGACCAGCTGCCCAACCTCGTGGAGTACGCCCTCTGCCGGAACCCGCGCAGCTGGTCCGACGGTGGCACGTCCACCATTTTGACGGTGGGAAATGAAAAGTACCTCAGCCTGCAGGTGCCGAAGAATCCCGCTGCGGCGGTGACGTGGAAGATTGAGGTTTCCTCAGACCTGGCGACATGGAAATCCGGAGCCGGGTTCACCGTGGACGTGGTGAACACGGCCTCGACGCTCCAGGTGCGCGATGCCACGCCGTGGTCCGCCGCCACTTCGGCGCGGTTCATTCGCCTCACCGTTTCGCTGCTCCCGTAGCGCGGGCATTGCATGTGCCGCCGGGCTCGCCAGATTGCGGTATGAAGTCCTGGCAGACCTTTCAGAAAATCGCCTTCGTTGCCTTTGTGTGCGTCGAGCTGCTCATCTTCGTGGGCGCGTTCGTCCGCGCCAGCGGGTCCGGGCTCGGGTGTCCGGACTGGCCGTTCTGCTACGGCTGCTGGGTGCCGCCGTCGAGTGCCGAGGCCATCAATTTCGACAAGCTGGATCTGGAGAAATTCCGCGCCAAGGCCGCCCGCCACGGGCGCGACCCGGCGACCATCACGGAGGAAACACTGCGCGCCGAGTATGACCCCGTTTCCACCTGGGTGGAGTACATCAACCGGCTGACCAGCCTGCCCGTCGGCCTGAGCGTGGTGGCCCTCTTTTTCGCCGGATTTGGCCAGCTGAAACGGGGCAGGCCCGCCGTCACCGCAGCGGCCATGTTTTCACTGGCCCTCGTGCTGGCGAATGCGTGGCTGGGGGCGCGGGTGGTGCTGAGCGGGTTGAAACCCGGGACGATCACCCTGCACATGGCGCTGGCCATTTTGCTGCTGTGCACGCTTGTCTTCGCCGCATGGCGCGGCACGGACCAGCCGTGGCGGCTGCCCCTTCAGGGTGCAGGCGGCGCCAGAATGCGGTGGGTGGGTCTCGCCCTCTTCCTGCTTGTGGCCGTAGAGGGTGTGATGGGCTCGCAGGTCAGGGAAATGACCGATGAGCTGGCGAAGCTCCACTCCGGCCAGGCCCGCGCCTCCTGGGTGGGGGAGCTGGAGCAGACGTGGGTCTACCTGGTTCACCGCAGCTTCTCGTGGGCCATCCTTGGCGTGGGCATCTGGTTTATGCGGCTCGGGCGTCGCGCCCTGCCGCAGGGCCCGCGCTGGCTGGAAAAAAACATTCTGGGCCTCATCCTTGGCCAGATGTGCCTGGGCCTCATCCTTGCCCAGGTCGGCATCCTTGCCGCAGCGCAGATCCTCCACATCGGGCTGTCCTCACTCCTGGTGAGCGGGCTTTTTCTCTGGCTGCTGGGTGCAGCGCTCAGCCTCCATATCCCGGCAAAGGATAAGGCGTGATCTCCACCTTCGCCCCCTTGCCCACGACGTCATAGAGCCACGCGATGTCCCGCGAGGCCATGCGCACACAGCCGTAGCTGGCTGGCGATCCCAGCCGCCACTCCTCCGCAGTGCCGTGGATGTAAATGTAGCGGCCGTAGGTATTCCGGTTCCGCGCCTCAAGGCCGCGCAGCCAGAGGATGCGCGTGACGATGGGGTCGCGCCCCGGCGCATTCACCGGCACAATCTCGCCAGTCGGCTTGCGCCCCTTGAACTTCATCCCCAGCGGCTGCCCACCGCCGATCTTGGCCGCGATCTCCATCTTCCCCAGAGGCGTGCCGTTCGTGCCGCAATGGTCGCCGATGCAGAACCGCGACGTGGACACCGGGAAATACGCCAGCGGCCTCTCCTTGTCGAGCACCACCATCCGCTGCTGCGGCACGCTGACGACGATCCGGTGCCGCGTGTCCGCACACGACGCCAGCAGCACAAGGGAAAGGCCAGGAAGGAGACACCACTTCACATGTTTCATGGAGGGAAAAGGGACTCCTCCAGGTCGTTCGTGCAAGCAAACATTGCGCAGGGGTGGAACAGCGCGGCCTGGGCGCCGGGACGCAGGGGAAACCAGCTCCAGCGTTTGCTGAACCCGCAAGTTTCTCACCGCACCGGCTTGCGTGGCTTCAAACCATGAACTTCTTTTGCACCATGAACATTCCCTCCACCCGGCCGCCTTCGGGAGCCCTGCGGATCGTCGCTCTCCTGACCCTTCTTGTTTCGTTTCTGCTTGTGACCGCAGAGCCCGCCCTGGCCAAGCGTGCCGAGCCCAAGCCCGTCCCGCCAGTCACGGCGGCTTCAGTCACCTATTCCGCGCCGCATGATCAGATGGGCTTCATCGTGGCAACGGACGCGACTACGAAGAAGGAACTCTGGCGCTTGCATGTCTACACGGTGACAATCGACAAAAACCTCGAACGCGACGTTCAGGACGTCTTTATCACCACACTGGTGCTGGACAAGGGCCTGCTCACCGTCACCAACGAACGCGGGGAGCGCTTCTCCGTGGACCCGGCAACGCGCAAGGTCACCAAAATGAAATGACCGGCGGCGCCGGGAAGCCGGACCCGGCGTGAGGCACTGCCTGGCGCGAACTCCGCAAGGCACCAGGCAGCAGCAGGGCGCTGGGAGCCCTACTTCATCTCGAAAAACAAGGCCGCCGTTTCTGCCTTCCAGTCCTTGGAGGACTCGAGAGCGCGGCGGTGGCGGTCGCTGGGGAACTGGGCGGCGGCGGGCCAGAGGAGGGGGGAGAGGGTGCGGCTGGGTTTCTTTTTTCCGTAGGGCCAGGGTTTGGCGGGGGCCTCGGCGAAGGTGAGGAGAAAGTCGAAGGCGGCCTGAAGGCTGCCGGATTTCTCCGGCTGGTGGTGCCAGAGGTCGAGGTGGAGGTGGTCGGCCAGGGTGGAGAGGTCGAACCAGGCGGTGAGGTTGAAGCGGGAGTAGCCGAAGCTGTCGGCGCGGGTGAGTTCCAGGGGCTGGGTGCCGTCGGGCTTGATCTGGCGGGGCAGGCGGCGGTCGCGCGCGCCCTCGATAATTTCCCGGGCGATTTTTTCCTGACCGGTGAAGAGGGCGAGGTGGGCGACCTGGACGTCGTACCAGGTGCCGTGGTTGTTCTCCGCAGCGGCCTCCTCGCGGCCCTGGGGGCTGGTGCGGGCCCAGTCGAGAAAGGCGGCGAGCCATTTTTTCAAGGTGGCGTCGTCCGCGTCCGGCCAGGCCGGGGAACCGTGGAGGAGGGCGGCGGCGGCCATGACGGCGGTGAGGGTGCGGCTCTCGATCATGCCGGTGCCGCGCCCGGTGTTCACGCCGGGCACGGCCTGGGCGAACTGGAAGTTTGGGTTCATGCGGGTGGCGGGGTCGAGGAACCAGGTGCGCAGGAGTTTCGCCGCGTGGTCTGAAAACTCCGGACGGTCCGTGAGGAAGGCGGCCAGGGCCAGGGTGCGGGCGGCACTGCCCATGCGGCCGAAGCGGGGCGCGTCAGAGTTTTCGCCGCCGGCCTCGGGGTTCCGGTCACCGTCCCGCCGGAGGTAGGGCAGGCCGCCGGGTTTCGCGGGGTCCGGCCAGAAGTAGGGGGCCTGGCTCATGTAGTCGTGTTTGTCCCCGCTGGCGGGGGTGCGCGGCTTGTCCATGACGGTGGGCGGGGTGAGCTTGAGGGCCTTTTTCGCATCGGAGAGCAGGGCGTCGAGCGCGGGCTTCACGGCAGGATCGCCTGCCTTCACCCGCTCCCGCGCCCGGGCGACGGCGCCTGGGCGCTCGCCGTAGACGCGGTCGGGGTCGGCGGCCCGCAGGCGGGTGCCGGCCAGGGTGGCGAGGAGGAGGAAAAGAACGGCGCGGAGCATGGCAGTGAGGGCGGCGTAGGCGAGGTGGGGCGGGGTTTTTGTCTGATAAACTGCCGCCCGGATTTATTCTCGCCAACGAGGCAACTTCGGGCAGTTTTCGACCGTATCAAACAACCCACATCCTAACCCATGTTTACTGGAATCCTCCTCATGCTGGCCACCCTCGCGATTTCCTTCTGGGCTTCGTCGCGGGTGAAATCTAGTTTCAACCGTTTCGCGGCGATCCCGGCCTCGTCCGGACTGACCGGGGCGCAGACGGCGCAGCGCATCCTGCACGCGCACGGCATTTCCGACGTGGAGGTCGTGCCGGTGGAGGGGCACCTGACCGACCACTACGACCCGTCCCGCCGCATACTGGCGCTCAGTGAGCCGGTCTACTCCGGCCGGTCCATCGCCGCGCTCGGCGTGGCGGCGCACGAGTGCGGCCACGCCCTCCAGCACCAGGCGCACTACGCCCCGCTCCACCTGCGCATGGGCGCGGTGGGCATCACGAACTTCGCCAGCAGCGCGGTCAGCATTCTGCCCCTGCTCGGCATGGGGCTGGGCTTCATGACGGGAAAAACCATGCTCATCGTGATGGGCGTGTGCTGGGCCATTATCCTGGGCTTTAACCTCATCACCCTGCCGGTGGAGTACGACGCCTCCAGCCGGGCCAAGGCGGTGCTGGGGAAACTGGGCATCATCCAGTCCGGCTCGGAAGCCGAAGGTGTGAACAAAGTGCTCGGCGCGGCGGCGCTCACCTACGTGGCCGCCTTCCTCACCTCGCTCGGCTATCTGGTCTGGCACCTCCTGCCCCTGCTCACCGGCGGACGCCGGAGTGATGACTGAGCCCGGAGGCGCGATGCAGTCGGCATTTTCTCCTCGTCAGAGGCGGAGAAATCGGATACCACTCACCCATGAACATCACGCGTCGCTTTTTCACCCGGAGTCTGGTCGTTTCCACCCTCGCCCTCGTCTGCGCCCTGCCGGTGCGGGCGGAGGACGTGAAGATCTGGCACGTGAAGGCGGTCCACCCCGAGGGGCGGCTGCTGGATGTGAAGGCCATTGGCGCCGACGGCAAGATCCACCCGGTGAAGGCACTGGAAACGCCGGGAAACCTGCACCTGCTGGACATCAAGGCGCTCGTCGGCGACAGCGAGCTGCCGGTGAAGGTGCTGGTGAGTGATGACAAGCTGGCTCCGGTGAAGGCCATCGGGAAGGACGGGACCATCTACGCGATCAAGGCCATCACCCCCGACGGGACCAAGCTGGACGTGAAAGGCGTGCGGCGCGACGGGAGCATCATCCACATCAAGGCGCTCGGTCCGGACGGGGCTTGGTTCGGCGTGAAGGCCGTCTCTCCGGAAGGCCGCGTCTATGACGTGAAGGGGATCAAGCTTTCCAGTGAAAAGGTGGAGGGGAAGGTGAACGGCGTGGAATTCGCCGCGCACATCAAGGCCCTGCCTCAGGCGCCGGACGGCGGCAAGTGAGACCCCTCCGGGATTTCCTCGACGGGGGCGGGCGGCGCCTTTGGCCGCAAGCCCTGCTCCTCCGCCCACCGCAGCCGCGCCTCCCGCGAGGCCTCCCAAAGTTCATCCATGATGTCCACCCGCCGCGCCACCGCCTCCGGCGACATGTCGGCGGAAAGGCCGCGCGCGGCGTCTTTAAATTCGTTCGGGCTCGGGGTCATCGCCGGGCAGGATACGCAGCTGCTGGAGGTCGGCCAGGTCTTTTGGCCTGCCGGAGAGGAGCTTCATCGTCTTCAGTCCCTCGCGGCTCACCACCCAGACGCGGTGGCCCCGCCAGTCGAGCTGTTCCCGGCTTTCCCAGACTTCCTGAAATGCGGGGGTGACCAGCAGAACATCGAGCACAAGGTGGTCCTCGTTAACGATTTTTGACACCCGCCAGAACCTCGTTTCCTGAGGAGTGCCGCGCCTGAAGGCAAAGGTGCCCGCTGCACGGTTAAAGCCCGCCGTCGCAGCGCAACGTTCGACGCGTGCGAGGTCGGCCTCAGCGACCAAAAGGTCCAGGTCATACGTGGCTCTCGGATAGCCATGCAGCATGACGGCAAACCCTCCGCAGATGGCGTGGGGCACGCCACCGGCATCGAGCGCCTGCACAAGATCGAGGAGTTCCTGACTGAGGTTCATGGGGAAGTCGGACGATTCGACCGGTAGGCCGCCCGTTGCACCATGTCCAGATCAAACGGGGCGGCACGGACGGTGCGCCCCCCCGCCCAAGCCGCACGGGAACCCTCATTCCCCTGGTGCGTTCGTCCGCGCGGGTGCTAGTTTCCCGCCCCACCTTTTCTCTATGACACGACTCCATCTGCTTCTTCGTTCACTGCGTCACTACTGGCGCTGGCACCTCGGCCTGGCGCTGGGGGTGGCGCTGACGGCGGCGGTCCTGTGCGGTTCTTTGGGCGTGGGGGACTCCCTGAAGGCGACGCTCTCCCGGCAGCAGGAGTTCCGGCTGGGCGGGGTGCGCACTGCGCTGGTGGGCGGGGAGAAATTTGTGACCAGCGGCCTGGTGAAAGGCGGAACCGGACTCGTGATGATGCGCGGGACTGCGGCGCGGGACAAGGTGGCGCAACCGGTGAACGTCTGCGGCGTGGACGGGGCTCCGCTGCCGGCGGGGTTTGATTTCAAGGGCGGCCTGGCCATCAACACCACGCTGGCCCGCGCGCTGGGGGTAAAAACCGGGGACCGGCTAGTCGTCCGCGTGCCGAAGCCAAGCGCCGTGTCGAAGGAAGCGCCGCTCTCCGGCGAGTCCGACGAAACGATTCGGCTCCCGCTGGAAATCACGCGCATCCTTTCGCCGGAGGAGGGCGGGGATTTCACGCTGAAGTCCGAGCAGGCCCCGCCGCTGAACGTCTTTGTCCCGCTGGCGCTGGCTCAGGAAAAAATGGGGCAGCAGGGCCGTGTGAATGCCGCCCTTTTCACCACGCCGCCGCCGGATCTGGCGAAGGCGTGGACGCTGGCGGACGCGGGGCTGGAGGTGGCGTGGATCGACGCCGCGAAAATCTGGAGCGTGACCAGCCGCGAGGTTTTTCTGGATGACAAGACGGCCTTCGCCATTCAGGCCGCCGCGCCGCAGGCCGCGCCGGTGCTGACTTACCTCGTCTCCGGACTGCGGGGTGCGGGGGACTCGGATGCGCCGTACTCGATGGTCACTGCGGAGGCCTCGCTGGGGCTGACGGGCGACGAGGTGGTGATCAATCCCTGGCTGGCCGACGACCAGAAGCTGCAGCCCGGCAGTGCACTGAAGGTCTCGTATTTCGTGATGAACCGCGCCCGCCAGCTGGAGCAAAAGGAGGCGTCCTTCACGGTGAAATCGGTCCTGCCTGCAGCCGACCCGAGGCTGGAGCCGTCGTGGACGCCGAAGTTCCCCGGAGTGGATGGCGCGGCGAGTTGTGCGGACTTCAAGCCCGGGATGAAGCTGAAGCTCGGTGCCATTCGCAAGCAGGACGAGGCGTACTGGAATGCCTCCAAAGGCACGCCGAAGGCCTTCATTTCTCTGGAGGCCGGACGCCGGCTGTGGGACAACCGGTTTGGGAAAACGACGTCGTTCCGCATCGCCGCGCCGCATGACGCAGGCTTTCCCGCCGCGTTCGAGGCGAAGCTGCGCGAGCGTCTTTCCCTCACGGATCTGGGCGTCGCAGTCGTGGATGTGGTCGCGCAGTCGCGCCAGGCGGTGGACCAGGCGTATGACCTCGGGACGCTCTTCATCAGCATGAGCTTTTTCCTCATCGTCACCGCACTGGGGCTGGCGGCGCTGCTCTTTCTTTTCACCCTGGAGAGCCGCGCCTCGCAGGTGGGCGTGCTCATGGCGGTCGGGCTCACGGGGAAATCCGTGCGCCGGCTCTTTGTGAGTGAGGCGCTGCTGGCCGCCGTGCCCGGCGCGCTCATCGGGCTCGCAGGCGGGTGGTTCTACACGCTGGGCGTGCTGCAGGCGCTCTCGGGCGAGTGGTCCGGGGCGGTCGGCGGGCTGGAGTTTCGCGCGGCGGTGAGTCCGGTCAGCCTGGTCAGCGCCTTTGCCGGAGCCGTGCTGCTGGCGTGGCTCACCGTGTGGTTCACCGCGCGGCGGCTGACCCGCCTGCAGCCAAAGGACCTCCTGGCCGGCAGCGCCTCCGGCCAGCCCTCCACCACCGCAGCGCCGGGGAAAAAGTGGACCGTCATCGCCGTCGTCAGCGCGCTGGGTGCGGCGGGCGCGGCGGCGGCGGGGGGAAATCCGCTCGCCTTTTTCGCCGCCGGCGCCCTCGTGCTCACGGGCGGTCTGGCTGCCGGCGCCGTCCTGCTGCGGCGTGCAGCCACCCGGCCCACCAGCGGGCTGACGAGCGTCTGGCAGCTCGGCTGGCGGAATGCCACACGGCGGCCCGGGCGCTCCCTGGCTGTGGCCGGACTCCTCGGGGCCGGCGTGTTCATGATTTCCGCCATGGCCGCCTTCCGGCTGGATGCCGGGGCCGCCGCAGGCCAGCGCTCCTCGGGCACGGGCGGGTTTGCCTTTCTCGGCGAGACCTCGCTCCCCGTCTTCGAGGACCTGAACTCCCCCGCCGGGCGCGAAGTTTACGACCTGGAGGCAAAGGACCTGCCCGGCGCCTCCCTCGTCCAGGTGCGCCTGCACGAGGGCGACGAAGCCAGCTGCCTGAACCTCGCCCGCCCGCAGAAACCCCGCGTCCTCGGCCTGCCCGTGGCCGAACTCGCCAGCCGCAGCGCCTTCACTTTTAAATCCGGCATCACCACCTGGACCGCGCTCGACCAGCCCCAGCCCGACGGCGCCCTGCCCGCCGTGCTCGATGCCAGCTACGCCACCTACACGCTCAAGGTCGGCCTGGGCGACACCCTGCCGCTCGGCGGTTCCGGCCCGCCCGCCCGCATCGTCGGCCTGCTGGATGCCAGCATCCTCCAGGGCCACGTCCTGCTCTCGGAGGCCTCATTCCTCCGCGCCTTCCCGGATGACAGCGGCTTCCGCCTTTTCCTCATCGATGCCCCGCCGGACCACGCCGCCGGGGTCTCCGCCACCCTGGCCGACCGGCTTCTGGACCGCGGCTTGACCCTCGTTCCGGCGGTGCAAAAATTAAACGCCTTCAATGCCGTGCAGAACACCTATCTCGGCATCTTCAGCGCCCTCGGCGGGCTCGGGCTCATCCTTTCCACCCTCGGGCTGGGCGTCCTCCTCGCGCGCAACGTCCTCGAACGCCGCAGCGAATTCGCCGTCCTCCAGGCCGTCGGCCTGCCCGCCCGCGCCCTGCGCCGCATCGTCCTTGGGGAAAATGCCCTCCTGCTTTTCACCGGCTTCGCCCTCGGTCTGGCCGCCGCCCTGCTCGCCGTCTGGCCCGTCACCGGCGCCCCCAGCCTCCCCTGGCTCACCCTCGCCGCCATCCCCGCCGCCGGTCTCGCCGGCTGCGCCCTCGCCGCCCGCCTCGCGCTGCGGGGAAATCTGGTCGAGAGCCTGCGGGCCGAGTGACGCGGGCTCACGAACCGGCCTTCGCCGCACAGAGTTGACGCACCGGACTTGCATCGGGCCAAGGACGCCACTGAAGGTTGAACGGGCGCTGGCTGGGTGTCGCCTGGCCTTCGGATTTTAGCTTCGCAGCAGCCCGAGGAGGTAGCGGATTTCCCCGTCGATCTGGGCCTCGTCGGCTACAGTGCGGCGGATTTCGTCGCGGAGGACGCTGCCGAACTCGCGGCGCATTTCCAGGGCGGCCTGTTTCACCGCACCTTCGCTCATGTTGAGGGCGGTGGCTATGTCCGCGTATTTGGCGGTGTCCTGCCCGGTGAGGATGCCGCGCAGGTTGAGGAACTGCTCTTCGCGTCCCCGCGCCTTGAGCCGTCCGTGGAGAGTGCCCAGCGCATTGTCATAGAGGGTGCGGGCCCAGCGGCGGTCGAAGGCTTCTTCCGGCGTGGCACCGCCTGCCACTGGCTCGGCCCTGGCGCCTTCGAGTTCTTCCAGGGAGAGCGGGGCGATGCCGCTCCCGCGCTTCTGGGCGGTCGCGGCGCGGTGCTGGTCAATGCGCCAGCGCTGCAGCGCGGTGAGGAGGAAGGTGCGGAAAAGGCCGTCCCCCCGCTCGATCCGCTGGAAAAACTCTCTGCTGAGCATGTGCGCGAAGAACCCCTGGATGTCGTCGGCGGCAGAGTGGTGGTCTACGCCGCGACGGCGGAGAAAGGAGTAGAGCGGCTGCCAGTAGGCGCGGGCGAGGCGCTCCCAGCCGGCAAGGGACTCGCTGTCGTTCCCGCCCTGCACCTGATGCAGCATGGACCAGGCGGTGGCGGGAAACGCCCCGCCGTCGCAGGGACCGGATTCCGGGGACGCGGAACGGTCGACGTTCTCTGGATTCATGCCGTAGCAATAGACTGTCGCGGTCTTCATGCAAGCGGAGCGTCGCGTCGCCGGGCGGCTGCCAGGACTTTTTCTGGATTCGTGCCTGACTTCGGCACGCGGATTTCGTAACAATGAGTGACGATGTCTGAAATCAACCGCATCACCTGTCCGGACTGCCGTTCGCCGCTGGAGGCGGACGGCGTGTGTCTGGCGTGCCTGTTCGGCGAGGCGCTTGAGGCGGGGGATCCAGTCGGGGAAGAGGGGGCGGATGCGGGCGGCAGATTCGGCAGCTACGCCGCGCAGGAGGCGGGGACCTTTGGGAAATACATGCTGCGGCGCAAACTGGGCGCGGGCGGCATGGGCGTGATCTGGGAGGCGGAGGATACCGCGGTGCATCGCGTAGTGGCGCTGAAGATGATCCGCGGATTCGTCTTCGCATCGGAGGCGGAGAAGCTGCGGTTCCGCACCGAGGCCGAGGCGGCGGCGCATCTGGATCATCCGCATATCGTGCCAGTGTATGAGGTGAGCGAGGCAGAGGGGCAGCCGTTCTTTACCATGAAGCTGCTGGAGGGCGGCAGTCTTTCTGAGCGTCTGAAAGCGGGCGCGCTGCCGGCGCGGGAGGCGGCGCAGATCATGGAAAAGCTGGCGCGTGCGGTGCATCATGCGCACGAGCGCGGCGTGCTGCACCGCGACCTGAAGCCGGGCAATGTGCTCTTCGACAAAGCGGGCGAGCCATTCCTCACGGACTTTGGTCTGGCCAAGCTGGTGGACGCAGAGCTGGGCCTGACGCTGTCCCACGCGCAGATGGGCACGCCGCAATACATGTCGCCGGAGCAGGCCCGGGGCCGCGCGCGGGATGTGACGACGGCGAGCGATGTGTGGGCGCTCGGCGCGATGCTTTATCAGATGCTCACGGGGCGGCTGCCTTTCCCTGGCAGCACGCCGGCGGAAATCTTCAGCCACATCGCGCACGATGAACCGGTGTCGCTGCGCACGCTGGCGGCATCCGCGGACAGCGATCTGGAGACGCTCTGCCTGCGCTGTCTGGAAAAGGAACCGACGCGCCGGCTGCCGTCTGCCGGTGCGCTGGCGGATGAACTGACACGCTGGTTGCGCGGTGAGCCGATCCGTTCCCGTCGCGTGACCGGACGCGAGCGCGCGCTGCGCTGGATGCGGCGGTATCCGTGGCGCGTGGCGGCGGGTGCGGCACTCGTGGTTTCGCTGCTGGCGGGCACGATCGTGAGTCTCGCGATGTGGCGAAGATCGGAAGCAAGTCGCCGCACTGCGGTGGAGAGCGGTGAACGGGCGACCAAGCTCGCGGCGGATGAACGGCGAACAGGGTATGTCTCGACGATGGCGGCGGCGCTCGCGGCGCGGGAGCGGCACGATTTTGCGAGAGCGCGGCAACTGCTGACCGCCGCGCCGGAGGAACACCGGGGCTTGGAATGGAGGCTGCTGGATCAATTGTGCGCGGGAGACCAGCGCTCTCTCTTCCGGCTGCCCGGCGGTGCAGCGCCGGAGGCCCTGAGCGCAGGGCCGGATGGTGAGTCGCTCGCCATCGTGACGCATGATGGCGTGCTGCATTTATGCCGCGCGGACGGTTCAGCACTGCGCCCGCCGCGCCGGCTGCCAGTGCTGTCCGGCAAGCCCGATGCGGCAAAGCTCAATCCGCATGAATACCACAGCCTGCTTTATGCGCCAGGCGGCCGGTATTTTGCCTGTTCCTTCCGCAATACGGTGCGCGTCTTCGATGCGGAAACGCTGGAGGTCGTGATGGAACGCTCTGCATTCCTGATCCAGCCGCAGACAGCCTGGCTGGATGAAAGCCGCCTGCTCTTCGGTAATGATCGGAGCACCATTTACGATTCGGGCACCTGCGCGTGGATCTTTGATGTGCAGGACCGCAGCACCATAGAGCTGCCGCAGGCTTGGAGCGCACCGCTCGCCGTCTCCGCAGACCGCAGCGTGGTGGCGCTGACCGGAGCGGCCCAGCGTGAGGTGTCCTTCCTCCGTGCGACGGATCTCTCGGGTGCTGCCCCGTTGCAGAACGCCACGCCCATCGGGCGCTGGACCCATAGTTCCTTCGGAGCGCCGGGATGGGGGAAAGTGCTGGCGCTGTCAGCCGATGGCCGATACTTCGCCACGCTCTGCGGCCCATTCGATAACCCTGCGCATTATCTTGAGGTCGCGGAGACTGCCACCGGCCGGACGCTGCTGCGGCGGCAGCGCTTCCGTGAGGCCATGACGGGATTGGTGTTGCATCCCACGGAGCCGCTGGTCGCTGTCGTCGGGACGGATGCCGTCGTCCGGATGCTCCACTTTCTGAAGCCCATACCCGAAGGCCTGCCCACCTATGACGACGACTGCGATCCGTTCATCCGCGAGCCGCTCAACGGTGATGGCGCGCACAGTCCGCCGCGCCGTCTGCTCACGCGGAGTGCGCAAAACGGGCGGGCCGTCTTTCTGCTGGGGCACGAAGGCAGCGGCACTGGCGTGGTCTTCGCGCGGGATGGCGCGAGTCTCTTCACGTCCGCCGCCGACGGCACCGTGCGCTGCTGGAATCCCTCCGTGCCAGCGCCGCCGGAGCGCATCACCAGCGTGTATTTGACCCAGCTCGAGCGGCATCCGTCCGTCTCGCCGGATGGCTCCCGGCTACTGTATTCCAGCGGCTCCCGTGCCGTGCGCTATTGGCAGGAAGGCCGCGGCTACACGCGGCTCGCGGACGACCACCTGCCGCTCGCCGTCCTGCCCGCGGGCCGCCTCGCCACCATGGAGCGCAAGACGAGCGACATCATTCTCTGGCAGGAAGAAGGCGGGACCATCCGGGAAACAGATCGCATCCCCGGCCCGGGCCACATCCAGGGCTTCAATGAACTGCTGCGCGGGCTGGTGTTTCCCGGCGGAACGAAAATCGCCGGCATCATGCCGGGCCGCGTCTTTGTCGTGGATCTGGAAAAACGGACCGTCTCCGCCACCAGCGACCAGGGCTGGGAAACCGGCCCGTCCCGCGCCTGGGACATGGCGATCTCTCCCGATGGCCGCCACCTCGCCGCCACCGGTCTGGGGCGGCGCGTCCGCCTCTACGATCCCGCAGACCTGACAAAACCCGCCCCGCCCGTCGGCGAATTCCGCACCTACGACACCGCGCTGGTTTTCCATCCCGACGCCAGCCGCCTCTACTGCGGCAACGAAGATGGCCGCGTCCGTGTGTTCGACACCACCACCTGGACGGAACTCCCCGAGGAAAGCTGGCAGGCCCACAGCGGCGCCGTCACCGCCCTCGCCATCAGCAACGACACGCGCCTCCTCGCCACCTCCGGCGACACCACGCTCAAGCTCTGGCTGACGGCAAAAGCCGCCGGTGCGGCCCGCGTGGAGATGCTCAGCTTCGCCACCTATTTCCCCGCCGCATGGCTGCACTTTGGCCGCGATGCAGACGGCAGCGACCGCTCGCTCCTGCACGCCCAGCCCTTCTGCCCGCTGGAAATCTGGCCCGGCTCCCGCGGGCCGGTCATCGCGACACCGCCGGACAAGATCAGCCCGCTGAAGGTGCTCCGCAGCCAGTGACCTGCAGGCCCTCGCAGGAATTCCCGCAGAATTCCGGCTGCATCATGCTGGAGCGGCTGCACGAGCTGCTGGAGCGCCGGGGGAGTGCAGCCGTCAACGAGCCCTGCCAGCCCGGCGCCACCGGGATCGGGGCGATTTGCCGGATTTCGCGGCAAACATCGTTCATTTTTCGAAATCCCCGGAAACTTTCCATCCGGGATCTTTCAGGAAGGGAGTAAGGCGCTTCTGGCATGCTGCCGGGAGGCCCCAATTCAAACAACTCATCGTCGAAAAATGAAAAACCATATGTTCCTGAAGTCCATCCGGCGCTGCCTCCGGCTAGTGGCGAGCCTGTCCATCCTGTTTGCGGCATCGGCCGCCTCCGCGGCTCCGGCGCCGAATCTGGCCGTCCAAATCACGCCGCCCGGCCTCACCCCGGTCTATTCGACCGGCACCTATACCGTGCGGGTGTCGAACATCGGGAACAAGGACGCCGCCGCGGTGACCCTGACCATTCAGCTCCCGAAGACGGGCACCAGCCCGCAGGTCTATATCATGGGCAATCTCATGAGCTACGCGCCCGCGACCTGCTATCTGGGCGGCCCGGTCGGCACGGATGCCGGCACCCGGCTCCTGTGCAATCTTGGCCTCGTGAAGAAGAACCTGTTCAAGGACGTGACCTTCCAGATCCAGCTCCCGGAAAAGACCGGCAACCTTGTGACCTCGGCCAGCGCGGCCATCACTTCGGGCACTGCCGACAGCAATCCGCTCAACAACAGCGCCAGCGTCAACGCCAGTCTCAGTTACTACGCCAATCCCATCCCGCTCGACGTCGATGTCGAAAACAAGCACTGCACCGGCACCGGGCTGACCGCCTGGTTCGAGTGCACGTTCTTCCCCAGCGCGATGAGCTCGCACATCGCGCAGTTCCACGACAACGGCGCCGGCCTCCGGACCATCAGCTTCCCGTATGATCCCGGCTACACCGGCGTCTGGGACCTCAATGGTGCGGTCCTCACCTTCAGTTATTTCGATTCGACTGGCGCTAACGTCGCGAACTTCAGCGGCCGGGGCGTCCCCGGCGGCGCCTTTGAAGGACTCACGACATTCCCCGGCAGCCCCTACGTGTCCCCCTACCGAGTCGGCCCCTGACCATTCCGATCCCTGGCGCGGGGTTTCAGCGCTGAAAGGGAGTCTCCGTTATTTGCTTCAGAAGGGAGTGGCCAGCCGGCCTCCAGTTGTGGACGACCTTGCCGGGCGCTCCGATTCCCGGGGCCAGCGCCACCGGAACCACCACCGTGACCGGCCCCGCCCTGCCGGCGCCCGTCACCGACCGCCTGCTGCTCCGGGTCCGGCGCGCCGCGCCGCAGGCCCGAAGCGGCGGACGCGGGCCACCCGGCGAGCCCCGCCCGCTGGAGAGGCAAAGTCAGCTCTGCGGCTCTACAGAGGAAGATGAGATGGATGTTTCTGGCATCCCGTGACATGGGCGAGGTGCACATATTCGGGCGGGAGTGAGGGGCCTGCCATCAGCACCCCGGAAGGGAGTGGCCGTCGGCTACTCCCTTCCTTGTGTTCCGGCAAAGGTGCCGGGCGTTTGAGTTTGCGTTTGGGAAGGCGCTGAAGGGTTTCACCACCTACTTCCCCGCCGCATGGCTGCACTTTGGCCGCGATGCGGACGGCAGCGACCGCTCACTCCTGCACGCCCAGCCCTTCTGTCCGCTGGAAATCTGGCCCGGTTTCCGGGGGCCCATCACCGCGACGCCACCGGACAGGATCAGCCCGCTGAAAGTCCTGCCACCCCCCTGATTCCGGCCTTTTCTGAAAAAGATTCACTTTTTCTCTGACCTTCGCCGCGCGATTCCGTGTAAGAGGGTAGACCCGGCGACTCCCGCCGCACTTTGCGCACTGAATCAAACCAATTCCATGCAAGCGATCCGCATCCTCACCCTCATCACCGGCCTGTTCTTCGGAGTCCCCGCCTTCGCGGCCGACTCCGCGCCGGCGACGCCTCCCGTTTCCCTCACGGGGGAAAAGGCCGTCGCTCAGCTCAAGGAGAGCGGGCAGTATGATTCCCTCGCTGCTGCCTATGAGGCGGCCCGCCATGCGGTGCGGACGGACGAGGCGGAGCCGGGCGCCGTGCTCCACGCGCAGAACCCGGGGCACGGGCTGAGCGCCAGCTTTGACCGCCACGGCCTGCAGCTCTCAGTGCAGCGGCACGGCTCGGAAGGCGAACGCCTCACCACCCGCTGGCGGCTGGATTCGGTCGGGCGC
>JANOAS010000308.1:0-7370 GCA_031411255.1 bacterium | reverse complement strand
TGAACTAAATCCGAAACGATACGTGTGGAGGGCAAAGGGTGAGGAAATTTTAGCCAAGCTCCAGAGAGCCAGGGAGGCAGTGGGAAAAGTCAGCGGGCTTGAAAAATTCTGTTCAGCTACTTCTCAGGCAGCACACTAGGGGCTCCGTGTGCTTGCTGGTTACCTGGGGGTTGCGCATCATGCCTCGGCGCAACCCAGGGCCGGAGGCCGCAACGCCGTTGGCCTTGAAAAACAACCCAGGCGGGGCAACGGCGTATGGCTCTCGGGCGTTGTTTCCGCGTTTTGCCGCAAAAACTTGAGAATTGGTATCACGCCCTGCCGTCTCAAGCACCGGAATGCCCACTCCCCGCTGCCCCCACATTCCCTTGCCCACCCATTCCTTTGCCCCCTCCCCGCTCCCACCCAGCCCGCACCCATCCCCACCTGACCCGGCTGCCCCCTTCCTCCTGACTCGGAGTCCCCTATCACCCAGCCTGGGGTACGCTCACCCCCAGCTGGGATCGCCCATTTCCCCATCTGATCAAGCATCCCTTCCTGGCTGATTTGCCTTCCCCACCCACCCAGGTCCACCCCGGAAACCTGCTGTGCCCCACCAGTCCCCTCACTGGCCCAGCAGGCCTCCCAAGCCAGGACCTGTCACCTCCCCGGATGCATCATCCCGCCTCCCGAGATCAGCCTCACAATTCCCCCTGGAAACAACTTGCCAACTCACACAAGATTCAGTATCTTTCCAGCACTGATTCCCGCCCAGGAGCCCTGCCGGAAACCAGCTCAGCCGTCACTGCGGGCTTCATAAACAACCATGATCCTGTCCTTTCCTTGAGAGCGCCTTCCGGGTTTTCAGAGTGTGAATGACGACCGGCAGGGACGCTGCGATGAGGGGACAGCTCAATCTCCCCCCGCCCTCTTATGTTGCGCATCAAAATCGGTCTGAAAAACATGACTCATGTTCAGCTGCGGTCCTTCGCCAGGAACCACCAGTCCGCCATCGCAGGCAGCGCAGACTTTCCCGCCCCCACTCCGAGCACGGCGGACTACGATGCCCTGCTGGCCGCCTACGACGCGAGGATCGGGGAAATCGTCCAGAGAGAGATCGAACTCGCCGCTCTCAGAGCCCAGCGCGACGACCTCCGTCTGGAGATGGAGCAGATGGTGACCTCCCGTTCCCGATACGTCGCCATCGCCGCCCAGGGCGACGAAGCCAAGGTCGTTTCCGTCGGTTTTGCCCTCCAAGGCCGAGCCACCCCCACCCACGAGCTGGACGCCCCGCAAAATGTCGTCGCCCGCACCGGTCGCAACCCCGGCGAGGCCCTCGTCCGCAGCCGCGCCGTCAGGCAGGCCCGCGGCTACCTCTACGAATACCGCGAGGAGCCCGACTCCGGCACCCCCGGCCCCTGGCAGCCCGCCCGCCTAGGCTCCCGCTGCTCCCTCCTGCTGGAGGAACTCCTCCCCCACACCCGCTACGCCTTCCGCATGATGCCCTTCGGCCCCAACAACCTCAAAGGCCCCTGGAGCGACATCGCCCACTGCTATACCGGGTGAGCGGGAGGCGGGGAGGCTGGCAGGATGATTGGGGGCAGGATCATTTTCAATGCCGCCGGTGTTCCGGCCCAGGTTCAGCACTCCCTCTGGCAGGCGGGGGGAATCGGTGCCGATTGTTTCGGGGGCCTGAACCGCGATACGGTTCCCGGACTTGGGGCTCGTTTCCTGGGGTAGCCTTCGTAGCCTCAGTCAACCCCAGGCTGGAGGCCGCAACGCCGTTGGCGTAAAAATCCGGAGCTGCCCCGGCGCTTACCCCCGGGTTTTACCCAAATAGCCTCGGAAATGGCATGAACTCTCGCCGAACGACCCCTGACCCCAATTCCAAAAACTTCTACGGCAATACGCGGATACGACCCTCGGGAGCGGCGCCCTTGTGCCTTGCCCTTGCCCCCCATGCTCCGCCATGCCTTGCCCGGGTTTTTTCAACGCCATCGGCGTTGCGCCCTTCAGCCCAGGGTTGCTCCGAGGCACGAGGAGCTACCCTGGGTCCCCCACGCCGCACCGGGAACGCCACCGGTGTTCCGGCCCCCGGCTCCCGGCTGTCCCTCTGGAAGCCGGACTGGCGTCGGAACCGCTGATTGGGGCGGGCCTGAACCGCGATGAGGTTCCCTGATTTCCGCTGGCTTGAGGTCAGCGCCTCCATCAGCGCCCGCCCCTTGGTTTTACCCGAATGACCATTGGAAATGGCATCCTCCGCCAGCCAGGGACCGGCCCCACCTACCCCCGCTTCCGCATCCAGCGCAGCATGAGCGGCACGCGCAGCTGCCACTCGCCCGTTTCGGTCGTGGTGATGAGTTCGTGGCGCTCGATCAGGCGGCGGACGTCGCCGTCGGCGGGTGGGGGAAGCGTGCCGGCAGTGCGGAATCCCCGGAGGTATTCGCCAGAGCTGCGTTCGGTGTCCTGAAGGTTGCCCGAGAAGAGCAACAGCTGCTGGAGGGTTGTTTCCTGAAAGTAGCCCGACATCGCAGGCGTGCGGTCCCCGAAGGCCTGCGCGTGAGGCTCGTTCATAGTGCCCATGCGCAGGCCCCGGAGAATCGCCGGTGTGCCGCTAAATGACCTTGAGTTCAGCCCGGACCTCGGGAAAATGGAAGCCTGTGCCAGACCCACCTGCCGACAGCGCCGCGCCTGAAGCGGACGACCTGAACCCTGCCGCCCTGCTTGCGCGCGCTCTCGATGGCATCGGGCGGCTGCGGGGAAATTCGGTGCCGTGGCAGCCATTGTCGGTAGAGGAACTGCAGCGGCAGTTGCCCGAATACGAAATCATCGGAATCGCCGGCCAGGGAGGCATGGGCGCGGTCTACAAAGGGCGCCAGCGCAGTCTGGACCGCTTGGTCGCGATCAAGGTTCTTCCGCCGGGCATCGCCGCCGATGACCTGCAATACCGCGAGCGATTCAAACGCGAAGGCCGGGCCATGGCCCAGCTCAGGCACCCGGGAATTGTCGCGGTCCACGATGCGGGCGAAACCGCGGACGGGTTGCTCTATTTCGTCATGGAGTTCGTCGATGGCAGGGAAGTAAGCGATCTGCTCCGGGATGGAGCGCGGATCGCACCGGAGGAGGCGATGCGCATCGCCGCGAAAGTCTGCGAGGCGCTCGCTTGCGCCCATGAGCGCGGCGTGATCCATCGCGACATCAAGCCGGCAAACGTGATGATCGAGACGGATGGCACGGTGAAAGTGGCGGACTTCGGCCTCGCACGGGTGGCTGCCTCGGAAGCCGACGGCCTCACGCGCAGCGATCTCGCCTTCGGCACGCCTGATTTCATCGCGCCCGAGGCTCTGGTCTCCAGCACGGACGTGGACGCCAGGGCGGACCTGTATGCCGTGGGCGTGATGCTCTACCACATGCTCACCGGGCAGCTGCCGCGCGGACGGTTTGCCCCTCCGTCCGAGGTGGTTCCGGGTCTCGACAAAAGCATCGACCGCGTTGTGGATCGCGCGCTTCAGCCGGACCGCACCCGCCGCCACTCCAGCGCCATCGAATTGCGCGCCGAGATCGATTCCGTGCTCGCCCGCCGGATTGCGGCGCGTGCTGGTTCCATGCCCCCGAACCGGCGCCCCGCGAGGAAGTGGCTGCTGATCGGCGGGGCTGCCATCATGGTTTTCAGCCTCGGTGGCTGGATCATCTGGAAGAACCTGCCCCCTCCAGGACGCACGGATGCCATTACTCCGGCCTCCGCAACGGTGGAACGCCCCTTCGTCAACAGCCTAGGCATGAAGTTTGTCCCGGTGCCAATTTTGCGCGGGTCAACGGGCGGCACGCGCGTGCTCTTCAGCGTGTGGGAAACCCGCGTCCAAGACTACCAGGTTTTCGCCAGCGCAACCGGACGGCCATGGCCGAAACCGAATTTTGAGCAGGGGCCCACCCATCCAGCCGTGAGAATCACCTGGGATGAAGCCCGGGCCTTCTGCGACTGGCTCACGGAGCGCGAGCGGAAGGACAGCAGGATCGGAGCGAATGAAGCCTACCGGCTGCCGACTGATTACGAGTGGAGTTGTGCCGTGGGCATCGGCGACCGGGAAGATCCGGCGAGGAAATTCTCAAAGAACGGGGTGACGATCAGCGATGTTTACCCCTGGGGCACCGCCTGGCCGCCGCCGCCAGGCGCGGGAAACTTCCGGGACCGAACCACACAGCAATCCCCGGAATTCAATAAGGACGAGGACTCGATTCCCGGCTACGATGACGGCTATGTATGGACAGCGCCTATCGGCTCCTACACACCGAATGTCCTGGGCCTCTATGATCTCAGCGGCAACGCATGGGAATGGTGCGAGGATACTTCGGAAGCAAATCCGGACGAACACGTCCTCCGGGGAGGCGCGTACTGGTGCGGCGTCTTTCAGCTAAACCTCAACTCGTCAGTTAGGCTCCTGCGGTCCCGGAACTGGAATAACGACGACCTTACTTTCCGGGCGGTGCTCTCCGCCCGGAAGGAAGGCGCTGGACCTCGGACTGCGCCGGGCGGCGAAAGCAGCCCCGCAGAGATGAAAACCACAAGCCCGGAAACAACCGGTGCCGGTCAATGGGTGAATCCCATTACAGACTTTTCAAAGCTGACGAGCCTCGAGGAACTGAAAGATGGCTGGGTGCTCCTCAAGGACTGGGAACAGGACCTCCATGTCAGCAATCCCCTGTCAAACCAGCCTGTGGTGCTGCGCAACGGCGGGGTCCGTGCGAGGCGGCAGGTACCCGGGGACTGGCATGGGGGCCCGGTTCTCACGGTCCGCAACATCTGGCTGCAGGCGTCGCGCAGAGTGGAACTCCATTACTACCCGCCGGATTCCCGCCGGACCGGCGGTCTTCTGCTGCTGATGGAACTCTGCCCCGACCTCGTCCCGTCCAACCCCACGCCCGCCCAGGAGATGGCCGCGCATCACTCTCTCGTCGAAAAGGAAATCTCCGTCATCGGTACCGAGTTCAGCTCCGAACTCATCGCCGTCGCCAAGCTCTTCATCGGGTGCATCAATGGCGAAACCATTGCCTGCACCGTGGACGACAGGGACAAATCCGGCCAACTCACGCTATTCAGCGTCAACAAGTATCCTTTCCGGGACGTGGAAATACTCAATCTCGACGGACTGTCCGATGCCGACGCCCTGAAACCGCTGAAAATCGAAAATCCATGACACCACAAGGCGACGGCAGATTCCCCACCACGCAGTGGACGCTCATTGCACGCTTCAAGTCCGCAGATGAATCGGTGGCCGCGAAGGCCCTCGACGAGATTTGCGCGCAGTATCACTACCCCCTCTACTGCTACCTCCGCCGGCGCGACTGCGACCATCACGATGCCCAGGACGTCCTGCACGACTTCCTCGCCCGCTTGCTGGAGCACCGGGCCCTGGAGCGCGTGGATGAAGCCGGCGGTCGCCTGCGCGGCTACCTCTCCACCGCCCTCGGCCGCCACCTGATCAGCTGGCACCGCAGCGCCGCCCGGCGCGCGGCATCCGGCCACGGCATCACCGTGTCGCTCGATTTTCAGGCCGTCGAGAACCGCTACCATCACGAGCACTTCACCGACGGCGACACCCCGGACCGCATTTTCGAGCGCAAATGGGCCATAGAACTCCTCCGCCAGGTAATCGCGAAACTCGCCGCGCGCTATGAGGCCAAAGGCAGGACCCCCCTCTTCGCCGCCCTCCGGCCCGCGCTCGAGCGCGGCGGCAGCCTCCGAGGGGAGGACACCCCGGCCCTGGCCGCTCAGCTCGGCCTCACCCCCACCGCCCTCCGCGTCGCCATGAGCCGCCTCCTCGATGAATTCGCCGGCGTCATCCAGGCCGAAGTCCGCCTCACCGTGGAACGCCCGGAGGACGTCCCGGATGAACTGGCCTACCTGATGAGCCTCTTCCGGTAGCCGCTGCGTGGAACACGGAAAGGGTGCGCCGGGAAAAAACTTTCTCACATTTACAGAAACAAACGACAGCGGTATCGATATCTGGGAACGAGACCACCGCCCCCAATGCCCTTCTTTCACCCTTTCCTTCTCCCGTCAGCGGAGCCAACGCCAATCAAAAAAACCGATGAAACTCCCCGTCATTTCACACCCTCTCCTACTATGGCTACTCGCATTGCTCCTGAGCCCCACGGCGCTGGAAGCGGAATCCATGACCTGGATCGGAGGACCCAGCGGCAACTGGAACAATCCGCTGCACTGGAAGTATCAGGACATTAACGGCCACGACCATTACCAGGTTCCGGGTCCCGGGGACTATGCGAGCATCCCCCCGGCCACCTCCGAGTCGGGTGCGCCACTGCGAACCACGGTGTTGATCGACAGCACGGTGACGACGGGCCTTTCGTACATCGGGGGGGATACGACGCTCGCCATCGCGCCTTCGGGAACGCTCACGCTTCAGCAGCCTGCCCCGACCTTCAACGATGGCACAAGCTTTTTCCTCTACGGCTCGATTGTGAACTCCGGCCGGTTGAACATCCCCAATCTCCACTTCTACACGTTCAACGCGGTCACTTATGGGTACTCCGAGCTTGGGGAAATCCGAAACCAGTCCGGCGGCGTGATCGATCTCACCGGAAGCGTGAGCATGATCCCATACTGGAATTGGGGTGTCGGATACAACTACACGATCCGCAACTTCGGCACGATCAGAGAGCGCGGCGATTTCTCCCGGCTGGATGCCTACCTCGATAATCACGGAGCGGTGCAGGCTCAGAACGGCACGCTGCAACTTAACTGGGGCAGCAATGTGGGCGGGACGTTCCAGGCGGACGAGGGTGCCGCCATTGAGTTCTCCGGCGGAGGCATCACGCTGGCGTCGACTCCGACGAACTTCACCGGACCGGGGACGGTGCGGATCACCACGGCGGAGGTGGTGCTCCAGAACCTCCATGGCCCCGATGCCCTGGATTTGTTCGGAACGACGGTGAGCGGACGCGTGGCGGCCGGCGGAGCGGTGAATCTGCAGGGCGGGATCGTGAAGTCGGAGACGGCCCTGGAGGTGGCGGCGGGCGGCACGCTCACTTTGTCACTATTGTGGTGGGGGGCGGACGGCTTCAGTTTGTATCCCGGGGCGACCCTCACGGTGGCCGCCGGCGGCACGCTCAACGTGGAGACGTCCATAACGGTCTCTGGAACCCTGACCAATGCGGGCACGGTCAACTGGTTGTCCGGATCCATTCTCACCGCCGGTCCGGCGACTGAATTCACGAATGCGGCGGGCGGACTTTTCGACATCCGCTGCGATGGCCAGTTGTCGCCCGTCTACTGGTGGACCGGGAACAGCTCGACTTTCCACAACGCCGGGACTCTGCGCAAAAGCGTGGGCAGCTCTACCGATTTCCGCGACTATCTGGACAACACCGGCACC
>JANOAS010000307.1:0-19797 GCA_031411255.1 bacterium | reverse complement strand
CCGCTGGCAGCAAACTCGGCGAGCAGGGCCGCCCTGTGGGCGGGTGGTGTCAGGGTGCGAGGGCGCTTGCCTAGAGGCTGGCCGCCTGAAGTGGACGCAGGATCAGGAGTGGGAGTGGGAGTGGGGCCGGGAGCGGAAGAGGTCGGATCGGACTTGGCGTGTGTCGTGGTCATGCCCATCCCCTACGCGGCGGGGCGGCGGCAGGCACGGGTTTCAAGACGGTGCTGGCGGTGACGCTTACGTAGAAACGGAGAATGCCAACCAGGACCCTCTCACCACACCGCCGCGCCTGGAGGCACCGCACTCTGGAACGGGTTTCAATCCGACACTCCCGCCTTCAGGCGCAAAAACAATGGCCGTTCCGACCACGGCAACTCGAAAACAAACCCCGGTCCGATTCGACTGTCCGCAAGAGCCGGTGTCCAAGCCTCAAGGTCGGTGCTTGTTTCCAGGAAACAGTCCACTCCGGCGGGAGGAGCGGTCGCTGAATATTCAATCCTCAACCGCCCTTCAGCAGGCCGTGTGAGAACTGGCGACGGAGGGCGTGAGCCTGCCTGCCCGGGCAGTGATCCAAGCGCCAGTTCGATCAGGTTTGAGCAGCCGTCACCATCCGGATCCAAGCCCCAGACCGGCCTGCCGCCGGCCGCGCCAAACAGAAAGCCCTGACTGGTCGAAGTCCCGGCCTGGAGCGCCATGAGGGTCTCCGACGGAGGCCCCCGCAGAACCACCGTGCCGCTCCACGCACCGTTCACAAGGGCGATGGAAGCCGGCTCAACCGTGTAGCCCAGCTGCGCCACGAGACTCGGCCGCAACGACAGGGGCAGTGCTCCGCTCCATGCCGCCTGATTTCCGGCAGAGTCGAAAGCCTTCACCTCAACAGGCACGGGAACACCGGGCAGAATACGCTGACTGTTTAGAAACACGGCATGGTGATCCAGTGCTCCAGCTGCCGCTGGAAGGGCCAGGGTAAAGAGAGGGCTCATGCTGAAGAGCGCCCCCTCCTTCCGCCGGACCTGCCAGTGGAGTTCTGAATTTGGAGGCCGGGTGACCTCCATGCTGAAACCCGGCGTCGTCCCTGCCGGCAGCCCTTGCACGATGACATCATGTGTTCCCGGTCTGGGCGGCCCCAGATCCAGGCTGACGTCATCCAGCCAGAGAGGAGCACCGACATCGAATACGAGCTGGAGCAAACGCCCCCGCCAGCGTGACAAGTCCGCACTCAACCCCGCCCAGTCGGAAATCGCGACTTCCTGCGACTGCAGGACGGCAACCGGCGTCCCGTCACTCTCTTCCAGCCCCACTTCGACCCTGCCCGGACCAAGCCCCCTCCATGCCCAGGTCAGGACAGGCAGTCTGCCATCCATGGGCAGCCTGATCCGGTGCAGCAGGCGAACACGGGAAACCCCAGCCGGTCTGAGATCGCACCCCGCACCACCTGTCCGGGCAGCCGCTCCCAGCACGACAACCGCCGGGGTGCGGGACTGCACCTGCCAGCCCTCGATGCCTCCCTGCTCAAATCCACCGTTGCCAATCTGCTCCCCGGCCGCAATTCCCCAGCCCAGGCGGACTTGCCCCGTTCCAGGAACCGCCACATCCAATCCCGTCGAGTACGGGGTCAAAGGAGATTCGTCGTCCACCATCGTGAAGGAGGCGTTCCCACTGGCCCATCCAGGGGTCGTCGCTGAAACCTGAACCACCCTTGGCCCGTCAGCCTGATGGTTGTCGGCTGGGGCCACATCGAAGTCAGCGGACCGTGCCCCAGCAGGAATCGTGACCGTCGCCGGAAGACCGAGTCCGGGCGATCCCGACAATGAAACCACCAGCGCTCCAGCCGGAGCCAAGTTTGCCACCACGCGACCGGCCCCGGGGAGAACTCCGTCCGCTTCGTTGACGAAGAGTGGCAGTTCGACATGCAACGATCCAGCTTCGTCGTCGACGACGGTCGTCGAGGCCTCGCCACTGATCCAGCCGGTCACTGTGGCCCGGATGGATTCCGCACGTGGCCCGTTCACCAGGTTGTTGTCCGTCACCTTTACCGCGAAGGCTGCGGAAGAGGCTCCGGCAGGAATAATCAAACTCTCGGGAACCGGCTCCAGCAGATTTCCAGAGGAGGCCAGATGGATGGTCACGGTTCGATCCACGGCACGCGCCAGGGAGACCGAGCCGGCTCCAGTCAGAGTGCCCGCGTTTTCCGAAACCGATGCAGGCAGGCCCACCCCGATTTGCACCGATTCATTGTCGTGCACCGGCAGAAACAGCTCAGCAGGGTCAAACCCGTCAGCGGTGGCGGTCAGGGTGACGTTCTGTGTTCCATCAAGGAGGGCGTCGTCAATGGCAGCCCCCGCAAACTCAGCGAACGTGGCTCCAACCGGAACCATCAACTGCACGGGAACGGTCAGCTGGTCGGATGACGATGCGTGAAGATTCACAGCGACCGCTCCCGCCTGAGCCCGTGGAAGACTGATCCTGAGCAGGACAGGCGGCCCGCCTTCCGAAACCTCAACTGCGGACCCAAACCTCAGCCGCTGGGAGGGCACTCCAGTCACTTGAATGTCGTCCAGCAGCAGTCCGTCGATGGGAAAGGAGTGGTTGTCGTATTGGTTAAACCGGATCCGTGTTTTTGCCGCAGGCACCAGCCCGCGCGCTCTCAATCCAGCGGCCAGATCCACCGTGAACCGAGTCCAGACACGGGGCCGGTCACGCAGCGAAAACACTTCATACCAATTCTGCCCGTCAACACTCACGGCGATGCCGTCAAAATCAGCACTTCCCCTGAACGGACTGGCCGGGGGGGCATTCGCCTCATCCTCACCACTTTTAAGCGAAAATGAAAGCAGCGCCTCCTCATAACCCTCCAGATCCAGGGAGAGCGTGGCTTCATTCGTGGCATAGGACCCATCGCCAGCCGAATCAAGCACCAGCCGCCTGCCGCCATCCACGACAGCCACTTCAGACCGGCGGGGCCCCCTCCCGGTGAAGCTCCACCACGGGGCAAACTGGGCCGGCTCAAATGAATCTGAAAACGGAAGCGTGGCCACACTGCCACAGACCAAGCGCACTCGACGGAAAAGCCGGTAGTCCGATGAATCACTCGCAAACGATACCTCCGCTTCATATTGGCCTGCAGGCAGGGCACCGGCAGCCACGGTCGTAGAAAACACAACGGCGACAGTCTGCCCGGGCCCAAGAGTTCCACTGGTGGAGGAGGCGGAGAGCCATACCGGCAACCCCGTCAGATCCCAGTGGACTGGAACAGAAAGTGGATTGAGCAAGGCATATTCCGGCGGCGACTCCGCCTGAAAGGGACCGCCCAACTTCCCTGCAAATTCCACTCCAGCACGCGGAGAGAGCCCCACCCCTGCCGCTGCGGAAAGTGCCGCTCCCAGGTCCAAAGTGCCACCCGTCTCGCACCTTCCGATCAAGGAAGGCAACGGACGTGCCGATTCAAGCACGACGTCCCTGATCCGGCTGATGGAAAAGTCAGGATGCAGGCTCTTCAACAGGGCGCACGCCCCTGCCACGTGCGGTGCCGCCATGGAAGTCCCTGTCAGCAAGCCGTACTGCCCACCCGGCAGCGTACTGAGAACGTCCACGCCGGGCGCGGCCAGCTGAACAGTGAGCGGTCCCCAGTTTGCGCCATTGGCAAAAGAATCGGTAGCGTTAACAGAAGTGACCACAAGCATGTTTGGCAGCCGAAACGTGACTGGAGCATCCTCCAACCGGTCAACATTTGCACCGCGGTTTGCCGCAGCGCAGACAAACAGCGACCCATGCGCGCCCGACTCTGCCACCACCTGACGCAGGATCTCCGAGGGACCCGACAAGTGCCATGAATTGCTCGTCACAGCAATCCCCATCCGGCTGGCATACGCGATGGCCTCCACGGCGTCCGACGCCACTCCAACCCCGTTGTCCCCCAGCCACTTCAGTGCCGCCAGCTTCACATTCCAGCATATTCCTGAAACGCCGGCGGCATTGTTTCCAGAGGCGCCCACGATCCCGGCGCAATGAGTACCATGACCAAAGATGTCACCCGCCCCGGCGTCGTTGTCGTAAAAATCCCAGCCGTAAATATCGTCAACGTACCCATTCTCGTCGTCGTCAACTCCCGGCAACCCTGCGGCCTCGGCAGGGTTGGTCCACTGGTTTGGCTGGAGATCAGAATGGGAAAAATCGATGCCGCTGTCCACGATCCCCACCGCGACGCCGGGGGCGTCGTGCCCAATGTTCCATCCCTCCATAGCCCGGACATCGGCCCCCGGCTTTCCCCCGGTTTGACCGGTATTCCGGAGGTTCCACTGCTCCGGAAAACGGGCATCATTGGGGAGTCTCGTCGCCAAGCCCAGGTAATCCGGCTCCGCAACTGCGGAAATCCCACTGGCCCGGAGGCCCTCAATGGCTTTTTCGACAACAGTCAAGCCACGCCCTTTCAATCCAATCAACAGAACGCCTGAACTTTCAAAGCGCCTGAGCACAGTAGCATCCCGGCCAATGGCAGCCAGGGCAGCGGTTTCCTCTCCGGATTGTTCAAGCCGCATCACCACGTGGTCGGCAACGTAGCAGCGCTCCGCAAACACAGGGCTAATGGAGGAATTCTCCAAGTGTGTCTGCTCCAAAATTATCAGGGGATATTTGAAATCCGTCCTGATCAGTCTTCTCGTCCGCACGCGGCGAGGTTCCTCTACGTCCGGAACACGGATTTCCTCCAGCACTTCAACTGCAGGGAGATGAGCCATCCACCCTGAAGGCTTGGGAATAGACAAATTCGAATCTCCGAAGAAGCTGGGCACAATCGGTATGGGCCCCGGCTGCCCATCTGCATTTTCGCCACAGCGCCCAAGGATAAAACGGTAAAATGCCGGTTGCAGGAGGGTAATTCCGCCGATCATCAAAACAAGCAGCCGCGTCTTTAGGATCCCTTTCATCGTATCGGATTATAGGGAATGTCGTCAACACGGATAGAAAGTCCTGCACTCCCCAAGGGAAAATGAAGACTTAATTCGGCTTTTTCGGACTCGCTGCGGATTCCTGAATTCGTTTGATCAAAAATTCAGCGAACTTGTTCGCCGCCTTTCCCACCGGGGTTGACGGGTCGAGATTTTCGATTTCCTGCAAGACGGCAAGCCGGCGCTTCAAATCAGGCGAGGAAGCCATGTACCTGACTTTCTGCATCAGGATCACCTGCTTGATCTCGCCGGTGAGTTTTTCCTGCTGCACAAACTGTTCAACACCAAGCAGTACAGCTTCAGCGTCACCCTCTTCAAGTGCGGGTTTCAGGCGAATGTCCAGCAGGAACAAAAGCCGGGGCAGAACCAAGTCGACGTTGACGGTCCGTTCCAACTTTTTGTACTTCGCACAGTACCCCAGTTTTTCATCCTTGTCAGATGCGACTATTTCTTTGGTCATTGCAGCGAACTGCGTGATCACGACATCAGGAGGAAAGGAGGAAAGCGCCTCATCAAACTGTTTCAATCGTTCAGCTGATGGCTCATCCTTAAAGCTGACTCTGCTCTTTTCCAGTTTCTGGAATTTCTCAACACCGCTCTTCAATTGAGCAGCTGTTTCCGTGATCATTCCCCTGTCTACCAAGCCGGTTTGCAATATTTCGCCCGACCAGGCGGTCAGCACATAAAACACCCCCCCCTGCTGATGAAGGTTTGGAAAAAGAAACGAAGCCGTGTCGCCGACCGCGCCGACAGACCCTACATCGGGGCGTTCCGAAACCTGGCCGATTTTGAGTCCCGGAGTGTTTTTGAACGCTTCAGCGAAAAGGTCGGCAGTATTCTGTAGTGCAGCCTTCGCGCGCTCAGGGCTCCGTCCTACATGGTAAATCACCAAGGCGTTGCGCTCAGCTTTGGCCGAATCTTTCAGGTCAGCCCAGCTGGCTGTGGCGCCAGGGAGCGCGCCAGCGGCGACAACCGGGAAGACGAAGAAGGGGAGCAGAATTATGGCCCGGAGGAAGACTGCGCAGAACATCATAACGCAAGATTAAGTCAAATTATTAGCATCCACGAGAGAAAGCAGTTAAAAAAGGTCCGCTCAGGAAATGGGCTAGGCGGGTTCGATACTCTCAGCACAAAAGTCAAGATCAATCTCTCGTACGAAAAAGCCCCTCCCTGCGCGCGAACGGCAAGGAGGGGACGAAGTTCAGGACAGATTAACGACGGCGGCGAGCGAGAAGCCCAACCAGACCGAGAGCGCCAAAAACCATGGATGCGGGCTCGGGGACAGCAATGGTATTCAGAACCAAAGGACCGGCAGTTGTGGATGGGGCGCTGCCATTCCAAGCTTGATTGAGATCATTGATACCGTAGGTCAAATCACTCGCACCGGGGGTTTCATCACCGGCAAAGAACCAAGTCGACTGGGGAGAAGTCGCAGCTGTCAAGTTGGATGAGAAAACGGCGGCGTGGGTAGCGGCAGCTGCAGTGGTAGCATTATAAACAAAAAGATAGAGCTTTTTGCCGAGAAAATCAGCATTGACACCACCCGCCTTCACATTGACAGTTGCAGTTGCAAATTTAGACGGATCGCTTGCGGCAGCTGGAGAGGACTTGTAACCAGTGGTGGAAACAGCAAACTCCTTAAAATCACGATCCAAATCAGCAGCCGTGGCAGTCGAGGATGGGACGTTTAGGAATGTGCCGATACGCACCAGACTGGCACTTGTCAGCTTGGCGGTGGTGGTCGCAACCGTAAAGAATGACCCAGTCGTGGAGGATTGAAACTTTACGGAGAATGCGGATGCAGAAGTGGCCAAGGCGCACAATGCAGTAGCAACGAGAATCTTAAGCATAATATTATCTAGTTAGGTTGATTGGCTATTGAGAGGGAAATCCGAGAATACTACTGAGAAATCGTTTCTTGGGGAATTGTCCAAGTGAAGCTGGTGCCGGTCCTGTGGTTGATCAGGAGGCCAGACCCTTCGGTCAGCTCCTGACTATCCTTAAAACCTCCAGAGAAGTCAGGAAGATACCACCCGTTGCTGGGGATATCCAGAGGATCGTAGTAGTAAATGAAGCTTGTGGTACCTGCAGACGACAACAAGAAAACATCGTCCGGAATGTCGCTAGTGTTGGTAGTCTGCGGCTTGATGCTATTAGGCAGATCAGCAGAATTGAATAGACCCGACGTTCCGAGAGTGAACTTGGAACCGACGGCACGGGGAATACCGAGAACATTGAACCCGCGGAACATTGGGAACTTGGTCTGGCCGGTTTTGACGTGGCCGGTATGGACGAAGCTGGCATTTGTAGCACCCGGAACCCGCTTCAGGAGCACGCCTTGCTGAGGCTCGATCGGAAGGTCGTCGACACTCGCCGAAAAGTCGGGCAGATACCACCCGGAACCCGTGCCGGTGTAATAGACAAAGCTCATCGTCCCGGTGCTGCTCACCAGCAGGACTTCATCGGGAGTTGCCGCATTGTCGTCAGTAGGCTTGAGCTTGCCCTTGGAATTGTCAGCACCGAAAAGATCCGAAACAGTCACGTGCTTGCGGATGCGGATGGTGTCACCAACCGCGACACCTGCGACAGCGGCGGTCACTTGGGTTGCGGAAGGGACGGCAGAGATATTTGCCCACGCGCCGAACTTGGCATTGGTAGTCGCTGCGTCCGGAGCAACCAATTCCGCATAATGCGTCGGCGACGAAGAAGGAACCTTGACGGTCGTTGGACCTTGGGCAGCCGCAGAGAGGGCAGCACCCTCAAGCGTCAGCGTTGTTCCAGAGATGGCAGTCACCTTGCCCTGATAAACGACAGGGTTGAGGAGAGTGGAAGAGACGATGCTGTACCGGACACCACTGCCAGTCGGCACCGGCGTGTCGATGGTGATGTAACCCACGGGATCCGTCGTAGCCGTTTGGGCCGAGGCGTGGGGGGTGGCGGCTGCGAGAGCAAGCGCGGCGCCGGTGAGGAGTTTAATGTGGGTTTTCATGATCGTTTTTTGGGTGGATTTTCTGGTGGGCACTTCGAAACTAGATGATCTGGGGCGGAAAGGCAAGGAATTCTCGCAAAAAAATTTCTGTGGAACCGAAGGGGAGCAAATCAGCGGCGGACGGTTTGGGGCGAGAGCCACAAATACTTGATTCCAAAATACAACCGACCACATCTTTGATTTGGCGGGACGCAGCCAATGGTGGTCGGAGGGGAGGCTGACGGTGATTCAGCTGCAGTGAAGTGGCGGGTGTGGAGTAAAAATGCGACTCAAGTTGGTCGAATGAAGCGATGGGCGGCTCGGGAGGGGCCCAAAGCGGGCGGTACTGGGAGGCACCCAAAACGCACCACCCGCAGCTGGTGCGCCCAGCCGGGGACGTCTATTTCTCCTTGCCCCAATTCCAAGGCAGGAGCTTTTTCAGGCCGGCTGGCTTGGCGGGGGGCGCAGATGGCGCGGCGGGTTCTGGTGTTTTTTCCCAGAAGGCCTGGCGTTTTTTCAGCCCTGGGACGGTCACCTCGGTTTCGGCAGTCTCCAGGTTGACAATAGATGGGCCTGCCCGGTCTGATTTGGTGGGTGGCGGCATAGGGAGGGCTTTGGCAGGGTGTTCTGCGGGGACCTGACCGGGTGCGGGGAGGAGGTGGTCCGCGTTGTTCCATTTGACCTCGCCCTGGTCGGTGGGCAGGACGACATCGTCCATGTTGTACTTGGGCTGGGCCACTTCGAGGGCGCGCTTGCCCACCACGGTGCTGCGCAGCTGGTCGGCCTGCATGGCAGTGAGTTCATCCGACGTTTCGACGATCCGGGGCTGAATGAAGATCAGCACTTCGTTACGGCTCTTGCTGTTGGTCGTATTGCCAAAGAGGGCGCCGAGGATCGGGATGCGGGTGATGAAGGGCACGCCGGACTTGCTGCCGTCATCGCTGTTCTTAATGAGGCCGCCGACCACGACCACGCCGCCGTTGGGCACGGAGACCTCGGTGCTGAGGGACTGGGTGTTGATGGTGTTGACGGTGTTCTCGCCCACCTTGATGCCGGCACCGAGGGTGTTGTTGGTCTGCTCGATGGTGAGGGTGACCTCGTCCTTGGAGTTGATGAGCGGGGTGACAAAGAGGTCAAGATTGACGTCGTTGAACGAGGTGTTGCTCTGGAATCCGGTGCTGGTTCCCCCATTATAAGTGCTGGAGGCGTAGGGCACCTGCTGGCCGACGGAGATGCTGGCTGGCACGTTGTTGGCGGTGAAAATGAATGGCCGGGAGATGATCTGGAACCTGGAGGTCGTTTCCAGCTCCTTCACGTAGGCGTTGAACAACTCGCCCACCTGGGCATAAAGCCCGAGGCCGTTGAGGGCTGGAATGTTGCCGAGATTATCCAGCGTTCCCGGATCGAGCAGGGTGCCTGAAGTGGTGAAACCACGAAGGCCGCCGGCGATATTGACGTTGGTTCCGCCAATGTTGACGCTCTGAACCCGGCGAACCAGGTCAAATCCATGCTCCATCGAATCGTCGAGGTTCACCTGGCCGATGACAGCCGTGATGGAGACCTGAAGCGGGCGCTTGTCCATTTCGCGGACGAGTTCTTCCACCCGCTTGATGTGCTCGGGCTGGCCGGCAACGAGGAGGGAGTTTGAGCGGGGATCTGAAATGAGAAGCGTCTTGCCGACAATCTGTGAGCTGGGGGCAGCCACCTGGGCTCCGCCACCGCCACCGCCGCCGCCGCCACCTCCGCCACCTCCGCCACCTCCGCCACCGCCTGAAGAGCGGCTGGAGCGGCTCCCGCTCGTTCCGCCGCCAAAACCGCTGGAACCACCAAACCCATTGCTGTTGGCATTGTAGGCACTGCTTCCGGTCGCAGACGTGCTGGCGCGGGAGCTGCTCCCTGTGGAACCGCCGCCGAAGGGACTCACCCCCGAGGTCGAGCGCCCGCCCGTGGATGAGGCCCGGGAACCGCCGGCTCCGCCACCGCCGCCGCCACTGCCCGCATCTTCGAGTCCACGAGTGATCGCATCACCGGCGACTGCCAAAAAATCCTCGACTCGAAGGAAGCGCAGCTGGAAGCGCTGAAGGCTCTTCACCTTTGCCTCTTTGTCCAGCTCCTTGATCAGGTCGCGAATATACGCGATGTCCGACTTCCGGCCGCTGATGAGCACCTCGTTGGTCCGGGGAATGGCCTTGACCATGACGCTGGAATCATCCGGAGGACGACCGCTGTCCACGTTTGACGACGTGCCGGTGTTTCCTCCTGCATTGGGCAGACTGGCGGCAAGCCCGGCCGGCAGGTTTTGACCCGGTTGAGGAACCATTCCCCGCGGACCTGCGGTCCCTGTCGAAGTCGAGCCCTGCTTGTTTCTCAAATTGGACTGGGCGGTCAGGATGTCCTTGATGATGGCTTCGACATCAGCGGCATCGGCACGTTCGAGCTGGAAAAACTCCTTCACTGGAATCTCTGCGGCAACGTCGATCTTCTTTTTTAACTGGAGGGCCAGGCGAATGGAGGGGGTGTTTTCCGTGATGATGAGGGCGCCGGCGTTGGGCACCGCAGTGATTTTCCCGTAGGGCTGGTGCATCGGCAGCGCCGTCTGGAAGGTGCGGGAGGCCTCATCCGGAGAAATGTGCTCCAGATACATGACGTAGTTCACGATTTGTTCATCATCAGGTAAATCCGCTTCCGTGCTGTAAACGGGGGCGTCGTGCTGCTCGATGGTGGGGAATTTCCCCTGCCAGGGCAGGACCTTGTCGATTCCTTTGCCGGCGGGGACGATGGCCCAGCCATTGAGGAGGAGCGAGGTCTTCAGAAAATCAATGGCCTCCGTCTTCGTCATCATGCGGCTGGATTTGATCGTCAGCGTGCCCTGAAGGCTGGCGTCGCGAATGGTGAGGTGGCCCGTCAGAACCTCGTAACGGTCAATGATCAGGTTGATGTCCTCGGCAATCGCCTCGATTTTCTGATCGGCGATCTCGCCCTTGGCCCCGGTGGCGTTGGTTCCGAGGGTGGGGGCGGCTCCGGGTCTGGTGACCGGGTTGGCTGACGCTGGCTTGGCGGGAGTTCCGTTCGGATTCAAGGCGGGCGGGAGGGGGATGCCTGCAGGTGAAGCGGTGGCGGCTGGCTTGGCCGGGGCGGCGCCGAGGGTCGCGGGCGGCACCGCAGCCGCAGGAACTGGATTAACAGCAGCGGCGGGGGTGACGGGGGCGGCACCGCCATTCGGGAGCACCACGCCCGGAGGTTTGATCGGGGCTTCAGCGGTGGCTGCAGGCGCAGCAGGAGCTGGAACCGAGGAAGGCGGGATGACACCGGCTGGCGGGACGGCCGCTGGAGCTGCTCCCGGTGTGTTCTGCGCGAGCGTTTGCCCAGCCTTGGCCTTGGCCAGGATGTCGGCGATGGGGTTTGCCCCTGCGGCTGGAGCCGGCGAGGTGCCGGGGAGCCCCACCTTGCGTGGCGTGGGCGTCGCGGGCACTGGAGAGGTGCCCGGCAGCACTGGCTTGGGCGGCGAAGCGGGCGCGGGGGCCGGGTTCTGGGCCTGGAGAACAACGAGGAGCACAACGGCGAGCGCACCGGGCAACAGGAACTTGAGAGACTCTTTGGTCATACGAGATTGAGGAAAGGGACTTCGAAAAAAAGGAATCGGCCGGATTTATTGCTGCTGCGGCGGTTGGGGAATGGTCTGGCCGTTGGGGGTCGGGGGCAGGATGACACGGCGCTTCGGCAGGACGGGCTGACCCTGCTGCTGGGCTGCGGCGTCCGCAGGCTGGGGCACGGCGTTGTTGATCACTGGCGGGGGCAGGTTCGTGGCTGCGGGCTGCTGACCGTTGACGGCGGGCTGGGGCAGACTGCCACCGGCAAAGGTGAAGCCGCCTGTCTTGGGTGCCTGCCCGTTGTTTCCAGCCTGCGGAATATTAAGGTTCAGGCCATTCATGACCGGCTGTCCTGGCTGGCCGGGCTGCTGTCCGGGGGCACCGGGGCGGCCGCCCTGCTGCGGAGCGCTATTGGGGGCGCCGGAGCCTCTCATTTCATAAATCTTCTTGTCCATGGTCAGGTCGCCTTCCTCGGCGCCCTTGCGGACTTTGATCACCGTCTCCATCATCGTTTCACCACGCTTGATTTCAACGATCTGGTAGCCGTCACCATTCGGTTCCTGGGTGTTGGCGGAGGTTCGCTGGTTGGTCTTCATGTTGACCAGCGTGACCTCCTGGCGGTCGCCAAAATCCCAGATGCTGCTGAAGGTGAGACCCTCGAAGGGATTCACCTTATCCGTCTGCGGCCCGGCGAAAATCTCGAAGGCAAAGGGTGATTTTTTGCAAATCTGGTCAAACTCGGCCACGCGGTGGCGGGTGAGTTCCTTGGGGGTGGCAGGCTCCTTGGGAGCGTCAGCAGTTTGGGCGACAAGCGGCGATGCCGCAGCTGCGAGCAGGCCGAGGGCGAAAAGTGAGGAAATCCCGGTCGTTTTCATGGTCGATTATTGGTTGGCGGGTGGGACGGGCGCAGGCGCGGAAGTGGGAATGGGGGCGGCAGGGGGGGAAGTAGGCGCAGCGGCGGGGGCGGCCGGAGGGACGGACGACGCGGGCGCGGGCTCCACCAGCGGGGCCTCTGCCACCTGTCCCGCCAGCACTTGACTGTCAGGGCTCCACCACTGTTCAAAACGGGCATTGCACTGGACCTCTTTTGGGTCCTTGCGGGGCACGAACTCCAGACTCGTTACCGCCCGGAATTCGTCCTGGTTCTCCACAGAGGCGAGAAATTTGAGGATCGTCTCGATGTCGGACGTGAACTCCACATCCACCGCCGTGCGGTGAAAGTAAGGCATTTTCACCGGGTCGCGCTCCGGGTCGCGCGGCTGGACTTTAATGTCGTCCAGACTGGCGCTCGAGGCGGAGGCCTTGACGCGGTTGAGCAGGTCAGTCAAAAACTCGTCGTCATTTTTATAGACCGGCAGCTTGGAGTCGATCCACTCCCTCGTCTCAGCGGAGACGGCCTTCGCGTCCTGCAGACTTCTCAGTTCCTTGATTTGAAGGGAAAGCACCTTCCCCTTGGCGATGGCCCGGGTCCTCCACGCCATGGCCTGGGTGTAGCCCCAGAAGTTCAGGAATAGAAACCCCACCACCACCACAAAAAGGAGGAGTCGCCGCTCGTTGCTGGTCAATTCTCTCATAATTTCTAGTTCTTGACCGCAGGGTCTGTGGCGGTTCCCTTCAGAGTGCCCTGGATCTGAAAGGTGGAGGTGCCGTTTCGCTCGGCACGCGGAGGGGTGGGTGACCAGTCGAAATCAGCGAGGGAGGGAAGCCGCTTGATGGCGGTTCCGTAGGTGATGGCCTTGGCCTGATCTTGGGCCTCACCGCTGATGACGATTTTCGTGGGAGAGAGCGTGGTTTTACCGAGGCGGACCTTCGAGTTCTCGTCGAGGAGGACGGCGAACTGATAGAAGCGGTAAATCAGGGACCGTTCACCATGAATCACATTCAGCATGGCCCGCCAGCGTTCACGCTGCGGATTGACATCGCCGTACATGCCACTGAGGGCAGTCTGCTGCTTTTTGAGCGCATCCGTCGCCATCACGTCCCGGTAGCAGAAAAACATAAACGCCCCGGCCACAAGCAGATAGACGGCGGCGGCGGCAAGCAGGGCCTGCTTGATTTTCTGACGGCGGGCGGCCTCGACGCGGGACTGGGCGACGGCGTGCGGCAGCAGGGCGGACGGGTCGGATGGCCGGGCCGGCGGCGGCTTGCGTTCGCGGGTGACCTTGACGCCGAGCGCATCACGCAGGATACCCTCCGTGCCGGGCTCCACGGACTCCGTCCAGAGGGTGACGCCCTCGATCTCTCCGATCACGCCCTGCAGCTCCAGCTGCATGAGCAGGCACTGGAGGTCGTGCAGCACCTGGCTGTCGACGATGGACGAGCTGAGTGCCTGGAAATAAACCACCCGGTCTCCGCGTGTGATGACGACGACGATTTTTTCCAGTTCTTTCCAGAGGATGATCTGGTTGTCCGGCAGGTAAAAGAGGGAGGGAGAGACCTCGAACTGGAGCGGCAGCTCGCGGGGAAACTCCTTGAGGTTTTTCTCGTTGAGGATGGCCAGGAAAAGCAGGGTCTGGTTTTCCTGGGTCTCGACCGTGGTGCGGGCGAGCAGCTCGCCGCCGGCCTCCTCGGGCTTGAGATTCAGCTTTTCCAGGTGGAGATCCAGGGCGCTGGAAATGATCTCCGGATCTGTGGAGCTGACCCACATCGGCACGGCGAAGGCGCTCGTGACCGGGCAGCCAAAGATGGTGGCCGACTTGAAAGATGCCGGTCCCCCACCCTCCGCTAGAGGGATGGTTTCCGCGAGCACGCAGCCCGCCGCCCCTTGTTTCCAAAGGTCCCAAGTCACCTCGCCGGGGCAAAGGATCGTGAATTCGTCTGTTCGTTTAGTGCTCAAAAAGAGGTACCTCCTCGCGGTGCAGGATTTGAGGATTGTTTGTGCGGTTGCGCAACACAAGAACGATCCGTTTTCTATAATCGCCCACCGTCGCCGTGCTTTCGATGCGCGTGGTGGTGTCCCCGGCACTCAGCCGGGCGCTGACAGTCTGGCCGTCGGCCCCAAGTTCACCCACGACCTGCTCCACCGTGAGCTTCTGGTCGTCCGTGGTGTCTTCTTCGCCATCCTGACCCCATTTGGTCTTCTGGATGACGTCGGTAGCCTCCTTGACGTAACGTTTTTTGTCCGGGTCCTCGTTGAACCACTGCTCGGCCTCTTTTTCATCCTTGATGGCGGCCAGGGCAATGACGAGCGGGGCGGCCTCGTTCACGTCCACCTTCCCGCTGCTGAAAACGGTGAAAATGTCGCGCCACTGGGGAAAGAGGCCGGGGATTTTCTCCATTCCCTTCACAAGGAGGACTTCATCCAGACTGTAGAACGGACGATTAAAGGGGTAGTTCAGCAGTCCTTCCTTTTCGTACTGCTCTTTTTCCCAGGAGGCCGGATCGAGATCCACGAGATCGTCGGCGTCCTGCCAGTTGACGAGGTTCGCGATGGTCAGCTGCCGCTCGCGGTTGTCCGTCATGCCCATGGCGGCAAGGAGGATCGTCAGCAGGGAGGATTCGCCGGAGGTTGGATCGATGGCCTTGGCCCCCTGGACGAGATTGTTGATGTTGAAGCGGCCCCCCTCGCCTTTTATTTGCGCATCGCAGTGCCCGCCGATCTCCGGATCGTCAAAATGGAGGAGGAGTTTGTCGGATTTTTTCGTGGTCGGGTTCGCGGCGATGGCGATTCCCTTTTCCGCGAGGCAGCGGGCGTAAAAGGCCTGTTTCTGGCTGGTGGCGAGTGCCACATCGCCGCGGACGACCGTTACCGTTGTGAAAATGAGGAGCATGAGCATGGCCGTCAAAAAGAAGACGGCCAGCAGCGCAGAACCGCGCCGGCGGGCTGAAGGCAGAAAAGTTGGAAGGAAAAGTTTCACAGCTGGGGTTTTGACGCCGGGCGGGCATCTTTCGTTGAAAGAAGGGTGAATTCAATCGCGAAAAGGCAAATGCTTCCCGGTGGCAGCGTGGGGGGAGGCCCGGATTTCCCCGTTTTTTCTGTGGCCAGACCGGGGGGGAATGGCCTAAAACGGTGCAACCATGATGAAACGCCGCCATTTTTTCACCTCCGCCCTGGCCGCTGCCGCTGCCGGCACGCTGCCCTCCGCCACCGGCCAGACCACACCGCCCGCCGCGCCGGCCCCGGCAAAGAAGGGAAACCCGGTCGGGGTTTCCACCTACTCGTTCTGGCACTTCGAGGACGACACGTACCGGTCGGTGGAAAAATGCATCGATCTGGCCTCCGGCATGGGCTTTGACGGGGTGGAGCTGCTCCAGGTGCAGCTGACGGACACGAGCCCGGCCACGCTGCGGAAAATCAAGCGCCAGGCATTCTCGCTCGGGCTGCCGCTCATGGGCTACTCCACGCACCAGGGTTTTCTTTTTCCCGAGGAGCAAAAGCGGATGGACAACGTGGCGAAGACCACTGCCTACCTGGAGCAGGCGTATGAACTGGGCATCCCGACGATCCGCGTGAACACGGGGCGCTGGGGGACGAGCAAGAACTTTGACGAACTGATGAAAAACCGGGGAATCGAGCCCCGGCTTGAGGGGGTGACGGACGAGGAGGGGTTCAAGTGGGTGATCGATGGATTCCAGCGCCTGGCCCTTGAGGCGGAGAAGCGGGGAATCGTCATGGGGCTGGAGAACCACTGGGGTCTCGGGATTGCCCCGGAAGGCGTGCTGAAAGTCGTGGAGGCGGTGAACTCCCCGTGGCTGCGGGTGACGCTGGACACGGGCAATTTCCTCGAAGACCCCTACGACCGCCTCGCAAAGCTCGCTCCGCAAGCCATCCTCATGCAGGCCAAAACCTACCACGGCGGCGGCGTCTGGTATACGCTGGATCTGGACTACCCCCGCATCTCCAAAATCATGCGCGACGCGAAGTACACCGGCTGGATTTCGCTGGAATTCGAAGGCAAGGAAAACCCGCTGACCGCCGTGCCGAAGAGCCTGGAGACGCTGCGGAAGGCATTTTCGAACCCGGCCTGAAATCCGGAAAAGCGCCAAGCAGGGCAGTTGCGGAGCGGGGCAGACTGGGGAATGTTGGCCCGCACCAAAACGTGCTCCCCCCACCCCATGACCACCACCCAATTCCTCTCCCCCGCGGTGTGGATGGCCGTCGTCTGCCTGGCCTCCCCCGGCCTGCTGCGCGCCGCCGATCCCACTGTCAAAGAGCTGCTCACGCCGCCCCCGCACCAGCCCGGCCCCCCGCCGCCGCCGGATTCCTCGACTGAGGGCGTGCTCATTTCGTGCCCGAAGGCCCTCATCAAGGCCGGCTTCGTCCGTTACGACGGCAAGGGCATCCCCCGCTCCATGCCCAGCCCGGTGGACATCACCATCGTGAACGGCTCGGGCAAATCCCTGAGCACCACAGCCCGCGTCACCGGCCGGGACGACGATTGCGCCACGGTGAAGCTCGAGCGGACCGAGCCAACCGCAGAGGGCCTCGTCATGCACCTCGACGTGCCCGGCCTCGACTCCTCGTCCATCGCCTCCCAGACCTGGCTGACCGTGGAGGCGAAATCCGGAGACAAAATTCTGGCCGCAAAGAGCATTCCCATCCGCACGGTGGTGCCCTTCGGCTACCGGCTGCCGGATGAGGGCAAGCCAATGTACGAGGGAACCGCGAAGCCGGGCTTTGTCAACCGGGCCTGCAATCACCGCACCTCCCCGCGGTGCAACGTCCACGCGCCCGAGGCCATGCTCATCAGCGCCTGCCTGCAGGAGATCACCATGACGGCGCTCGACCAGTTCGGCGACGTGCTCGACCCCATGTACGCCGGCACGCCCATTTTCGCCTCGCTTGGCGACCCAAACATGGAGCACACCAACTGCTACCTCCAGCCCAACGGCACCTGGGTGGAGCCCGTGGGCGACATCCTCATCGTCCACGAAGTGAAGGACCTAAACAAGGAGGAGGACCGCCAGACCGCCGCCGCGTGGGCTGCCGCAGAGACCCCGCCTTTTCTGGAAAAATACGGCCCGCGCGAGACCCTTACCCTGGCCTATTCCCTCGGCGGGCACGGCATGGGCCTGTGCGACCGCACCATCACCTACATTGACAGCGGCGACCCGCAGCACCCGAAGATCCGCGTGGACCT
Organism: bacterium; assembly: GCA_031411255.1. Taxonomy (GTDB): domain Bacteria; phylum Verrucomicrobiota; class Verrucomicrobiia; order Verrucomicrobiales; family V1-33; genus JANOAS01. The sequence continues at coordinate 2,213 of JANOAS010000307.1, read as the reverse complement.
GAAGGACCGCCCGCCCCTGACCGCACCGCCGGAGAAAGACCCCGAGTCGGTGAAACAGTAACCCGTTTTTTTCCCCCGACCCGATGCGCCCCCTGCTCTGCCTGTTTCTCGCAGCCCATGTGTGGGCTGGCTGCCTCGCTCACGCGGTTGAGGGAGATCCGCTCATTTTCTCCTCCCGCACCCGCCGCACGACGAAGCTCGGCACCGCCATCGCCGCAAAACCCGAGCGCTGGGAGGCAAAAGAGACCGCCTTCATTCTGGTCGATTTCCGCGATTCCCACGGCTGCCTGAATGCCGCGCGCCGGACCGAGGAAATGGCGGAGTGGATGGACCGCGCCGTGACAGTGGCCAGGGACCAGGGAGTGCTCGTCATTCACGCCCCCACCGGCTGCATGAAGGCCTACGAGGGCCACCCCGCACGCCAGCGCGCCCTCGAGGCACCCCGCGCGGCGAACCTGCCGAAGGACATCTCCACCAGCCTGGACTGGAAGGACGACGCGGAAAAGAAAGCCGGCCCCGCCGTGGACGACCGGGATGGCGGCTTCGACAGCACCGGCGCCGAGCAGGCCGCCTGGGAAAAAACCCTCAAGGACTCCGGCCGCGACCCGGCCCGCCCCTGGCTGGTGGAAAACAAGAAAATCTCTCTCGCTGGCGAGCGCGATGCCGTTTCCGAGAGCGGCGAGGAAATCTGGAACCTGCTCGAAGCGCGCGGCATCAAGAACGTCATCATCGCCGGCCTGCACGCGAACCAGGGCATCCTCAGCCACCCCTTCGGCCTGCGGCAGCTCGCCAGGCACGGGAAAAACGTCGTCCTCGTCCGCGACCTCACCGACGCCCTCTACAACCCGGAGCAGGAGCCGAAAGTCGGCCACTGCCACGGCACAGACCTCGTCATCGCCCACATCGAGCAGTTCGTGTGCCCCACCACCTCCTGCGAGATTTTTGGCATGGGCGAATTCCACCTGCCCAGCGACACCCGGAAATCCCTCGCCCTCATGATCGCCGAGGACGAGTACAGCACCGGCGAGACCCTGCCGGACTACGCAGAGCGCCAGCTGGCGGACGACTACCGGCTCTCCTACGTCATCGAAAACGGCGACGCCGAGGGCGACTTCACCGGCTGGAAATCCCTCATCACCTGTGACGCCGCCATCATCAGCGTCCGCCGCCGCGCCCTGCCGAAGGACCAGCTCGAGGCCGTCCGCTCCCTGACCGGCTCCGGGCGCGGCGTCATCGGCCTGCGCACCGCCAGCCACGCCTTCGCCCTGCGGAACAATGCCCCTCCGCCCAAGGGACGCGAACTCTGGCCCAAATTTGACGAGGAAGTGCTCGGCGGAAACTACCAGGACCACGCGCCCGCCTCCGCCGCCACCTTCGCCCTCATGAACCCCGCCGCCCGCATCCACACCCTGCTCTCCGGCGTGCCCGCAGCCGAGTTCAAAACTGGCGGCTCTCTTTACAAAAACACCCCCCTCCGCGGCGAGTGCGCCGTGCTCATGACCGGACGCGCCGAGGGCCTCGACGGCACCGAGCCCGTCGCCTGGACCCACCAGTCCCCGTCCGGCGGCCCCGTTTTCTACACCTCCCTCGGCCACCCGGCGGATTTCCAGCAGCCCGCCTTTCTCCAGCTCCTCACCAACGCCGTCTGGTGGACCACCAAGCGCGAAATCCCCGAGACCGGCGCCCCGCTCAAGCCCGCACCAAAATCGAAATAGCCCGCCGGGCGCCCCCCAACCGGCAATAGACAAAAGGCCATTGGCAATTGGCAATTGGCAATCCCTCCTTCCCCCGCCTCCGTCCTCTCCGTCCCCTCCTGTTCAAAACCCCCGTCGCACCAGGCACCGCGCCCAACAGCACCACCGCGCAGCCTCAGTTCCCCCCAGCTTGGTGCACGACGGCTCAGCAGGAGCTTCGCCCCACCAAATGACGCCCCCGCCCCGCAAGGTAGGGCGAGGCTCCCGCCGAGCCGCAACGCACCAAGCCCCGCGGCCCCCATCGGCAATCGCCCATCGCCCATCGCCCATCGCCCATCGCCCATAGGCCATCGCCCATAGGCCATCGCCCATAGGCCATCGCCCATAGGCCATCGCCCATAGGCCATCGCCCATAGGCCATAGGCCATAGGCCATAGGCCATAGGCCATAGGCCATAGGCCATAGGCCATAGGCCATAGGCCATAGGCCATAGGCCATAGGCCATAGGCCATAGGCCAT
>JANOAS010000306.1:0-43012 GCA_031411255.1 bacterium | reverse complement strand
CACGCGGCCAAGCAGCTTGCGACCGACAGGGACGGAAAGGAGGCGTCCGGTCGTTTTGACTTCGTCACCCGCTTTGATCGTCTCTCCGGAGCCGAGGAGCACGACGCCCACTTCGGTTTCCTCGAGGTTCAAGGCGAGACCGTAAAGGCCGCCCGGAAATTCGATCATCTCGTTCAGCATGACGTCGCTGAGGCCTTCGACGCGAGCGGCTCCGTCACCGATTTCGCGGACGACGCCGACGTTGGATTTGGTCACTGCGGTCTTCAGACCGGCGATGCTGGATTCAAGTTCCTGAAGGATGTTGCTCATTGGCGGTGTCCCGGTTTCGGTTGGTCAGTTTCGGTTAAAAATTAGGCGCCAATGGATTGGCGGAGAGTTTCGAGGCGGGTTCGCAGGCTGCCATCCCAGATGGTGCTGCCGAGTTTGACGCGGAGGCCGCCCAGCAGTTCCGGGTTCACTTTGAACTCCGAAGTCAGGTGGCTTCCAAATTTTCTGGCAAGGTCGGAGAGGACGCCGTCACGGACGGAATCGCTCAAATGCTGGGAGCTTTCAACCACGGCATGGCTCTTTTCCAGTTCGAGGCGGATCAATTTCTGCCAAGCCTCAAGAATCTGGATGTAGCCGCGCGGTTTTTCGGTGATCATCCGCCCGGTCAGTTCCTTCACGCGGTCGCCATCCACCCTGCCGTTCTGCACGGAGGCCTTGAACAGGAGACGGGCGCTGCGGAGTGCTTCTTTGCGGATTTTCATCGGAAGAATGAGAAGGCAGGATTACAGCGAAATCTGGGCTGCAGCTTCCTGGTTGATCGTGTTGTGGTCGTCACCCGTGAGCACCTTGCCGGTGACTTTGGATGTGGCGTCAATCAGAAGGCGGCCAAAGTCGCGCTTCAAATCGGCAAGGGCGCGCTCCTGTTCGAGCTGGCCGGCTTCGCGGGCTTTGGCAATGATGGCGGCGGCCTCGGCCACAGCCTCCTGCTTGCGGCGCTCACCGGCTTCACCGGCGGCAGCCTGCGCCTCCTTGATCATGCGGTCGGCCTGGGCACTGGCGGTGGCGACGATTTCCTGCGCCTTCGCTTCGGCGCCGGTGACGGCGTTTTTGGAACTGGCGAAGTTCGCCTCGCTCTCCTCGATCCGCTTGCGACGGGCCAGCAGCAGTTCTGTCACAGGTCCGAAGGCGAACTTGTTAAGAATCCCAAGGACGATAAGTACGCTGACAACCTGGGCGATGAAGCCCACCCATGTCACCCCGAGGTCGTCTAGAATAGAAGCAAGAAACATACGCGCTGGCAGTAAGGTTGAACGGAGGAAAAACGAAGAAAGTTACTGGTGAACATGCGGCGGACGGTTCCGAAGAGTCCGTCCGCCGCAGCGGTCAAAGACAGGTCTTAGCGGCCGCCGAGGGCGAGCACGAAGGCGTAAATGGCGATAGCTTCGGCGAGGGCCATGGCGATAATGGAAATCGTCAGGATGTTGCCGAAGGCGCCGGGGTTGCGACCGACTGCGGTGGCGGCACCGTAACCGATGAGGCCGATGCCGATGCCCGCGCCGGCACCGGCGATGGCGAGGGTGATCGATCCGTTGGAGGCGGAGGCGGAGGCGACTTTGGTGGCCTCTTCGAGGTTGGCCGCCGTGTAGTTCATCATGCTGACGAGTTCAGTGGTCATGTTTTTTGTCTTTTTTGGTTGGTGTTACGGCCTCCGCCCACGGTCAAGCCATGGTCCCGGCGGCAAATATTGTAAATCTTAGTGGTGGGCGTGGCCCTCGTACCCGTGCTCATCTCCATGGTCATCGTGAGCCGTGGAGAGCTGGATGTAGACGGCGCACAGCAGCATGAAGACGGTCGCCTGCAGGAAGCCGACGAGGATTTCCATAAAATAGAAGGGAACCGGGAGGAGAATCCTCATCAGGAAGTCAACTGCAGGACTCGCATGGAACAGAGCGCCCAGACCGCTCATGGCGTGGAGGAGGTTTTCACCGGCAAAAATGTTTCCGAACAACCGGAAGGAGAGAGACACGGGACGCGATCCGATGGAAACGAGTTCGATGAGACCCACGGCAAAAAAGATGACCGCAACGAAAATCCCCATGATGCCTTTCAATCCACCCTTCGGCCCGAAGGTGTGAACGATGAAGCCCCAAGGCCCGACTTCGCGCATGGTCAGGTAGAACCAAACGATCATGAAGACCGCAGAGAGGGCGAGCGTAAAGTTAAAATCCGCTGTGGCGGGGCGGAGAAGGGGAATGAAATGCTTGTGCTCTCCGCCATGCTCGGAGGCCTCAGCGTGGTTGTCGGTGGCAGCGTGCCCGGGAACGGCGGCGGATGGAGCCTCGTGAGCCGGGGTTGCCGCTGCGGAACCACCATGCCCCTCTTCAGCCACAGTCAGGAAGCCCACTTTTTCACCCAGCCCGATAGTGCCAACCCCGGGAAGCAGGCCAAACCAGTTTGAGACGAGAACAAATACGAAGATCGTGCCGAGGAGAGGGAATGCACGCGGAGCTACCTTCTTGCCAACGATGCTCTCCACCAAGTTGTAGAGCGATTCGACGAGAACCTCAACGAGGTTCTGCTTCGCGTCCGGAATCAGCGCCCGCTTGCCCATGGCCCGGCGGACAAAGAACAGGATGAGCGCCGTCACGAGGAAGGAAACAAACACGGAGTTCGTCACCTGACCAAAGATGGGCAGGGCTTTCATCGACACGCTCGCCAAGGGAGTCGTGACGCTGGCATGGAAATCGCTGAACGAGAGAATCGACATCTGGACGGTGCTCGGAGGTCAGGTGAATGGCCCGGCTGGCCGGAAAAAATAGAGAGTCACAGGATGGCGAAATCGTCATCCTGCGGTTAAGGCCGCCATTTAACCAAGACGGGCGTTTTTCGCAAGCTGAATATGTGAAATATTTCACAAGCGAGCCAACGGCATCAATTTGGCAAATCGATAAGGCTTGCTTATTTTAAGCGTAGCGTCACAACAAGCTAATGTTAAATAATATGGGAAAAGTTTTGGCAAGGAACCTCGTCCAAAAACCGCCCCACGCCCCGCCCCCCCAAGGCTCCGCCAGCCATTCAATGAACGCCATCCCGATTTGTGCCGGGCATCCCGCTTTCCGCCTCAGGTTTCCTACCGAATTCAGCGGCAACACCAAACCCGGAAAGCATCTGGCCACTGCGGCTCAAAGCCGCGCCACCGGTTTCCCAAACTGGCGAGACTTGCTGCGGGCCCGCCCCTCCTAAGATGAGCGAGCTGCACACGCAGGGAATTTTGCGATGGTCGCTCAGGCGCCCCCATCCCAGCCGGTCCTCAGGGATCAATCCAGAACTCAGGCAGCACGACGCTGGCGACGGCGCATGATGAAGGCGAACGCGCTCAGGCCAAGTGCCAGTGCATCTGGTTCGGGGACCGCAATCGGCTGAAGCAGGCTGCCATAAACGTGGTTGCCAATATTTCGTCCCAAAGTCAGTCCAACCTGGTTGTCGAACTGAAAGTGGATGCCTCCGTAGATCCGGCTTTGCCCGGCTTCAGCTGCAGCGTCGGAAAGAAACTCGAAGGAGCGCGTGTAGCCTGAGGGAAGGTCGGCGGATTCGCTGAGCACATCGATGTGAATTTGATCCGTGCCCAGCCAGTCTGCCAGAATGGTGGCGGAGGCGGAACTGAAAGTGCTGTGCCCGCTGACGTAGCTTGGGAACGAAGGAGTGGGGAGAAATGGTGTCCACGCCGGATCCGCGACGGTGTCCGGATTCCCGTCATCAGCCGATGTTTGAGGGACTGCGGTAAACGGGCGCCAGAAATCATACTCGCGTTTGGTGTCCCAAGCCGCGATGGCGGAATCGGCTGAGGCCACATTCATCAGCGCAAACAACCTGGCGTTTTCAAGGAAGGCGCTTCCGTCAGCCTTCACAAGGCTGGAGGCGATGGCATTCCAGTGACCCGGGGGCGACGACGTCCCCGGTCCGTCCTGCCAGAAGCGTGCAACGTCCGTCTGGTCCTGATCCCTCGATGAACCAGCAGCCGCGCCAAACATTTTGACCTCGCTGTACGCATCTGCGTAGGCTTTGGAATTCAGAGCCGGAGGAGCCGCGGGACGGAAAGTGCTGATCGCCACCGCCGGACTCGACGCTGAGGGAGCATTCATGAAGGGCGCCACGTAACCCCACTCTGATCGGATGAACTTCCCCGAAACCGACCCCCAGGCACCGGCCGTGATGCCCGCCTGCCAGGCGCCCGGCGCGGTGGCCGGCTGCTGGTTGTAGGTGCTCGCCGCATTCCACCCATCGCCGGAGCGAAGCGTGATCATCTGCGTCGCCACCTGGGATCCGAGGTTGATGCTGTTGGCCCTCACCGAGGGGTCTGCCACAGCATTCCTGTGGCTGGTCAGCAGGCTGTCGAGCCTGGCCACCGTCTGGGGATTTCCCGAAAAAACGTAGCTGAGCACATCGTGCATTGCCTGGGAGGCGGCTAGTTCACCAGAACTTGGCCCATTGGTGGCGAACTGCTGCATGTACGGCTGGTAGGTGGGCGTCACTGAATTGGCCGCATCGAACGCCGCCAGATGTGCCATGGCCAGTGTCCGCGTGGCCCACGGTGGATCCATGTTTGAGCCTTCATCGCGAATTGCTTGAAGAGCATATGAATTCCACTCCGTGATTACATCCGCTCGAGCCTGAGTGGAGAAAATGGAGATGGACAGAACGGTGGTGAGGAAAACGAGCGGGCGTTTCATGGAGGTAAAACAGCTAACAATTAGCTTAATTTAACAAAATTTAGGCCCTCGTCAATAAATACCATAAAAATTACGTTAAACCGGGACGAATCATGTCCAGTAATGGGCGAAAGCCTCCTCCGGCTGGATGGACCATTCTTCAGAGCGGCCCGGAAATCGAGGCCACGTCGTCAATGATGAGCGAACTTCCGCCCCCGGGTGATGCCCTCCAGTCAAGACGGGCGCGCACAAGTGCAGGGGACGGCCTTGACCGCCCTGCCAGCATCCGGAGTTTATCCTCAATTAAACGGCTCGCCGCGAAGGCGTTGACGGAACCGGCCTGACCTGAGGCGAAAGCGGAATCCAGCTGCCACCGGACGGGCGCGCCTTCGCTCGGGCGATCTGAGGGAAGGAGGGAAACTCGGAGATAGAGCGGCTCTGTCGTTGTCCCGTGCCCGCTGACGACGCGGGCGAAAGCAGGCTCCAGCTGCTGGGCCAGAGCATCCCAGCGGATTCTCGACTCCGCGCCATTCTTCTCCACCAGCAGAACGAGGCGGGACCTGTCCTCCGCCGACACGACCTGCCAGGCGGTCAGATTCGTCGCTCCGGCGAGGTCAAAATCAGAGAGAGGCTCCGGCACGGCGCCTTTGAATCGCTCAAGAAAGGGAGGCGCCATCCGGCTGGCGCCATCCTCCTGCTTGGGCGTCAGGAGAAAATACGGGCGGGCCTTCTCCCAACTGCCAGCCTGCATCACTGGGGAGAGACACTCGGGCTTCCCCCGGTCCTGAACTGCCGCCGCCGGAGGGAGATGGGCCGCGGCAGGGCCATGGGAGCCTCTCTTCCAAAGGACGAAGGCAATGAGCGCGAGGGCCGCAACCAGTCCGGCTGCCCCGGCCAGACGCCAGCGAGCCGGTTTTCCCCGGGGCAGCCCCCCGGCATCAACCTCACCCAGTGGTGTGACTGGTGCCTCGGGGGAAAGGCCCGCCGCCGGAGCCGGGTGCGGGGCGGCGATCAACTGCTCACAGGAGGGGCACGAACCGGACTGGCCGGCCAGAGCCACTGGCACGGTCAGCACGGTTCCGCAGTGCGGGCATGCAAAAGTCAACCGGTCTGTCATTCACTGCGATTATGGCCGGTAGGAGCGCGCTGCACGAATCTTTTGAATGGAATTCAACTGAATTGTCTGCAGCGATCCAGTGCCTGCAGTTGGCGAAGCGAAGGAGGAATCCACGGATCCATCAGCCTTGATGAGGGCCACCTTGTTGCGCGATGCGCCGCCCGCCGAGCCAAACGTGCCACCCGCGAAGACGCTCCCCACTGAATTCACGGACAGGCTGTTCACCGTTCCATCAAATCCGGCCGAGCCCCAGGTCACGGCATTGCCGTTCGAGATGTCGATTTTGGCCACCCGGTTTGCCGAGCCGCCGTTGTAGCTGGTGAAATTCCCCGCGAGGACAAGCTGGCTGGCGGCCAGCCACGCGCCCTCATACACGGTCGATCCGCTAAAGCCGGTACCCGAGGGGTTGAAGGCCGCGTCCACCGCACCTGTGCTCCAGTCCAGCCGGGCCAGACCATTGCGCGGACTGCTGAACTTGCCCGCCACGTAGATCCTGCTCGATCCGTCGAGACTCACCCAGTTTACAACGTCCGAGGCCGCAGGCGCTGTGAAAGGGGACGCAAAACCAGGATCGCGGGCACCCGTGGCCTGCAGGCGTGCCACGCGCGGAGTGGAACTGCCATTGAACCTCTCGAATGCACCGCCAGCGACCACCAGGCCGCTCGCCTGGTCGAGCGCCAGCGAGTAGACCGGACCGCTGAAACCCGTCCCGGGATCAAAGGACTCGTCCACCGTGCCGTCGGCATTGAGCCGGGCAATGTTGCGGCGGGCCACACCGCCGACCTTGCGGAAATCACCGCCGATCAGCACGCGACCGTCGCTCATTTCCAGGATGGCGTAGACTGCGGCGGCACGCAGGGCTATGAAGCCGAAGTCCACCGTCAGGTTGGTCGCGCCGTCGTCACTGTTGTCCAGAGTCTTGCCGAAGCCGGTCTCAGTCCCGGAATCCACCGGCTCACCGCCGTCGGACAGGGTGAAGACATTGCTGACCACGCCTTCCGTCCGCAGATCAGACCCGTCCTGACCGTTTTCATCCGAGTCGTCGTCTGCGTCCGAGGTGCCTTCGCCCCCGACCGACATCCGGTTAAAGAGGGAGCCGCTGGTTGCAAACTCAGAGGCCGGGATGTGGATGAAATAGTTCCCCGGGGCGAGACCGCTGAAAAGATACTGCCCGCCATTGGCCGTGGACGTGGTGGCCAGGGGAATGCTGGAAACGCTGGCCCCCTCGGCGAAGAGTCGCAGCGCCACGCGGTCCACACCCTCACCGGCATCATAGACGCCATTGTCGTTGAGATCATTGAACACCAAGTTGCCCACATTCAGGGAGGGTGGGTAGTCCGAGCAGCGGAGATCAACCCCGTCAAAGACAATGCCGTTTGAAGTCGACTGCTCGTGACCAAGCAGCAGGCTGAAGGATCCGTAGTTCGGCTTGAACCGGACGCAGAGCCGCTGCCAGTTGAGCGTCCTCCAGTCGAGCACCTGTCCGACCGCGCCGGTGTAGGCCGCACCCGTGGTGGTGCGCGGATTTGAGGTCTGGAGATTCCAGGTCACTACCGAGTAGGCACCAGCTCCCGCCACGGAAGGCGTGCCACCGGGTGAGCTGCTGAGCACCTGCACCGGAGTCGGGCTGCCCTCGCTGTAGAACTGGACGGTGGCGCGGGCCGTCGAATGCTGGGGATCCAGCGGATCGAAGGCAGCGGCCCAGACGCAAACCTGGTAAGTGTCCGCCAGGCTGGCAGAGGCGATGGCGGACGTCACCGTCGGACCCTCGGTGGACTGGGGCGGCATCCACACGAGGCGGTTGCCTTCCTTGGAGCCGCCTGCGGCAGCCCCGTCGATCCAGAGGGTCGCCGGATTGCTCGCCGACCATGATGCCGGGCTCACGTTTGTGACCGGCAGGCTGTAGTTGCTGCCGACGAAGGTGCCGGCCGGCGTCCACGTGCCCAGCTCAAAGCTGGGATTGGCCGCCAGCGTTCCGGGCAGGCAGTTTGCGCCGGAAGCAGGCGCGGTGAAGCCGAAATCGATGGTCAGATTGCCGTTGCCGTCTCCGGGAGTGGTGTTGTCAGCAGTCTTGCCAAAGCCAGTCTCCGTGCCCGTGTCCCGGGGCATCGTATTGTTGGCGACCGTGAAATTCGCACTGCGCACCCCGGCAGTCGCCGTGTTGACCGGGTTGTCGCCGTTCTCATTCACGTCATCATCGCCCGAGGCGCCGGAGTCCTGGCCTGGCGAGGAAACCCTGCGGGCCAGCGCTCCGGAGCCGACCCAGAAGTTCGCAGGCGGAATCTGCACGAAGTAGCTGCCGACATTCAGTCCGGTGAAGAGGTAGGTCCCGTCAGCCGCCGTGGTCGTGGTCGCCACGGGAGTGGCGGATGCAGGGGAGTCACCCGCGCGGAAGAGATTCACCGTCACGCTGGGGATGCCCGCATCGCCGGCATCGTATTTTCCATTCCCGTTCACGTCATCGAAGACAAGATTCCCCACCGCGATGGCCGGCACGAATCCGAAGTCTACCGTGAGGTCGGTGTTGTTGTCGTCGGCATTGTCCCATGTCTTGTCAAAACCGGTCTCGGTCCCGGCATCGACGGGCTCTGAGTTGTTTGCCAGCGCAATGCCGCCCGTGCTGACTCCGACGCTCACCACCGTCGTGTCGTCACGGCCATTTTCATCCACGCCGTCGTCACCCGCAGCGTCCGCCCCGACGCCGGTCGCGGAGATCATGCCGTTGAGCGGACGCCCGTCGGCGAACTCGCTGGCCGGAACGTTCACAATGTAAGTGTCGGCAGGCAGCCCGGCGAACCAGTATTTGCCACCTCCAGTGGTCGTCGTGCGCAGGAAGGGCACGTCCGTGGCGGGGTTTTGCGTGGAGCGGAAGAGGCGGACGTTTACATTGTCCAGACCCTCGCCGGAGTCATAATGGCCGTTGTAGTTCACGTCGTTGAAGACCAGGTTGCCCACGTTCATGTAGGCGGGCACCGCAGTGTCGCAGTAAAGCTCGCCAGCATCAAAGACGGCCCCCTTCGAGGTCGCAGAATCGGCCTGGGCCAGCTTGATTTTGAGAGCGTTCACGTTGCAGCGGAATTTCACCGTGAAGCGGACCCAGTTCAGGGATTTCCAGTCAAGCACCTGGCCGGCAGAGCCGATGAAGAGTGATCCGTCCGTGGCGCGCGGGTTCTTCGTGACGATCTCGGGGAAGGTCACGTCGGCAAGGCGGTTGGAGTTGAGCAGGCTGTTGACGCCGCCCGGAGGGTTGCTGGCAAGCACGTTCGCCGATGCCCCCGCGTAGGCGCTGACCGGGCGCTCGATCTGCAGCTTGATCACCGCATGCGAGTCCGTCGGGTTCGATGGATCAAAGGCCGCCGCCCACACGCCGAACTGGAAGTCGACCAGCGTGCTGAAGCCGAAGGAATACCCCGCCGTGGCGATCACGGGGGAAGCCCCGGCTTTGGCAGGCTGGAAGACGAGCTTGCTCTGGTCAAACGCGCCGCCGCCAGCCGCGCCATTCACCCAGTAGGCGGGATCCGGGATGTCCCACCCTGTCGGATGCGAAGCCGCGCTCGCACCATCCGTCACTGCGGACATGTAGACTGCGGAATGTCCGGCGATCTTGTCGGGCTGCCCGGCGGACAGAGTACCCGTGGTCTGCGTGAAGGTCCCGTTTTCAAAGCTGGCATTGGCCAGGTCGTTCCCCACGACACACACCGCAAGGCCAAAGTCAATCGTGTCATCCACGTCCGTCGTGCCAGTGGTGCCGGGCTCGCCGCCGACGGCGAGCGTGATCACAGGACTGTAGATGGCCGAGTTCGTGCCGCCGGGCTGGCTGCCGTTGTTGTCATTGTCCACGCCATTGTCACCAGCCGCCAAGCTGCTGGCGATGCCATAGGCTGCGGGCGGAGTCACGCGCACCACGTAGCGGCCGATGGCCAGTCCGGTGAAGCGGTAGAATCCGGCGGCATCACTCGTCTGACTGGCCACCCCGGCCACCGGAACGTCGTCCCCATTGCCGGCCACCATGTCCGTGCTGCTGAAGAGATCAAGAATCGCCCCGGCCATCGGCAGTTCACCCGCAGCCAGTCCGTCGTTGTTGCTGTCGGCGAAGACGTAGTTCCCCAGCGAAAGACCGCGAAGGTCGATCGAGGTCGAAAGCGTGCCGAAGCAGTTGTTGTCCGTATCCAGAGCGCGCAGCGTGAAGGAATACAATCCAGCCGGAGCCAGGGAAAGACCGGTAATGGCACCACTCGTCGGATGAATCGACAAGCCGGAGGGCATTGCACCGGCACTGACCGACCACGTGTAGGGTCCAGTTCCGCCGGAAGCAGAAACGTTCTGGGCGTAGCCCACGCCGCGATACATGGCAGGCAGGCTGCCTCCAGTGATGACGATGGACGGGCAGCTCACAGCCAGACCGTAGTCGCTGCGGGCCTGGCAGCCGCCGGCGTCCACCACACGCACGGTCAGCGGGTAAATCCCCGGTCTCGCAGGTGCCACAGGCGTGCCGGACACCTTCGGCGTGGCAGCATCCCAGGCCAGACCGGTCGGGGCGTAGGAGTTAAAGTTGTTCGCTCCGGAGACGCGTCCGGCGATTTCAGGCTGGCTCAGCGCGCGGTTGTAGAAACCGGCCTCGTCAATGTAGCCCTTCCAGGGAGCCGTCACGCCGCCGCCACCGCCAATCCTCAGCGGCTGGGTGCTCATGGTGACGGAACCTAGGGCAAACCCGCCACCGACCTGCACGCCGTTCACATATAGCCGGAGCGTGGCCCCGTCATATGTTCCCGCCACATGGGTCCACGCCCCTGTCGTCAGTGTCGTGGTCACGCGGTTGGTGGTGTTGTTGCCGCCCCAGAAGGCAAAAGTCGTACCGTCTGCCAGCATGCCCATGCCCCAGCCATCCGTCATCGATGCAGAGGTGGTCTTGCGCATCACCACGGCATTCGCTGCCTGCCCTGCCAGAGGATAGACCCACGCCTCGGCAGTAAATTGTGAAGGACGCAGCGCCGCGCTGTCGGGGATTTCCAGGTAATCATTCACACCGTCAAGGCTCAGGGCTCGGCCCGTCTTCCCGGCTGCTGTGGCCGTGAAGGCGACTCCACCCATCTGGCTGCCATGCGACGTGCCGTTAAAGTCAAGGCTGTTGCCTTCCATGCCCCACCAGCCGGCCTGGCCGGAAGGAGGCGTGGCACTTACCGTCCAGACAAACGGCCCCGTGCCGCCTGATGGAGCAAAGGACTGGCTGTAGACTTGATAGAGCGTTGCATCCGCCACGACGGCTGGATTGATTGACAGCGCACCGCACGGATTCACCACCAGCGTATAGGCCTGGCTGCCCGTGCAAAGAAGCGGATCCGTTCCCGTAACAGTGATGGGGAAGCTGCCCGCCACCGTGGGCGTACCCGTGATTGTCGCGGAACCCACCCCACCAGCGAACGTCAGCCCGGCAGGGAGCGCGCCAGTTTCGGTCAGGGTGATCGCCCCCGTGCCGCCCGAACCAGTAAAGGTCACAGAATACGGGAACCACTGCGTAGCCCCGGCGAGGGATCCTGGCGAGATGACCACCGGAGGACAGGCCCGCAGGCCCACGTCGATCGTGTTTTCCACGTTTCCTCCACCAGCGGTCACTCCGGGCTCGCTGTTTGCCGTCAGCACCACCATGTGGGTGTAGACCGGCTGCCCCTGGCTGACCTGGCTGGTGCCGTTGTTGTCATTGTTCACGCCGTTGTCAGAGCCGGCTCCGCTGCTGCGCAGCTGGAGACCCGCCGTGGGCGTGACCTTGAGGTAGTAGTTGCCCGGGAGAAGACCGGTAAACCCGTAAGTCCCGACCACGGTGCTGACCGTGGCCGTCGTCGTCGTTCCCTGGGAAACGTCGTCGCCCGCACCGTTGTTGACCACGCCGTCCGTGCTCTTGAAAAGCTGCACTGTGGCACCATTCACCCCGGCCTCAGCACCATTGACCGTGCCTCCGTTGTCCAGGTCATTCCAGACCAGATTTCCGATCGAGAGGCGTTTCCACAGGCCGAAATCAAACGTCGAATCCGTGTCACCGTCATCCCCGTCCACACCCACGGCGGGCTGGCCAGAGGGCGAAAGTGTCGCCACCGGGCTGAAGAACGAGGCTGCCGCCAGGGCGTCCAGGTTTCCGTAGTTCTTCCCGTTCACTTTCGAGGCAAGAACTGGATTCGTCGTAATGGGAAAACCACCCTGATACCATGTGCCCGAACCGGGTGTCACTTTGACAAAATAGCGGCCGGCCTCAAGCCCGCTGAAGTTGTAGAGCCCGGTTCCGCTGGTCGTCTGCGGATTGGTCAGGCCGCTGAAGGAAACAAGGGCGTCCGTGGCGTCGATTCCGTTGCCCGTGGCGTCATTGTAGATCGAGACCGAGGCGCCGGTCATCGGGACATCGGTTCCAGCGTCATACTGGCCATTGAAGTTCACGTCTTCGTAAGCCAGGCCGCCAAGCCCAAGGCCTTTCAGAGTGATCGTCGGTGAGGAGGCACCCGAACAGTTGTTCGAATCCGTCGCAGTCACCGTCAGCGGATAGGCACCCACCACGGCTGTGGCGGATCCTGATATGGTGTACACCGAATTGTTGACCCCGCCCGCAGTCGCCGTCAGACCCGCAGGCAGGCCGGAGACACTCCATGTATAGCTGCCCGTACCACCAGCAGCGGTCAGGGTGGAGGTGTAGGTAACGCCGCGGTAGGCAGTCGCGATGGAGGGAGTCACCACCACAGCCGGGCAGCTCAGGGCGATCACGTAATCCGTGCGCCCTTGCAGCGCCAGAGAATCCGTGGCGCGCACAGTGAATGGATAGCTGCCCGGAGCGGAGGGAGCGGCAGGCGTGCCGGCTGCATTGGGCGTGGCTGCATTCCATGCCACACCAGAGGGGAGTACTGTTGACGGTGTCTGCACCGCCGCAGAGCGCGCGGAGACCTCCGCAGGCGTCAGCGCCCGGCCATAGACTGCCACCTCGTCCAGACGTCCGCTGAACTGGGAGCCGCCCAGGGCGCTGCCGATCCGCAATGGCTGCACGGAGTGCGTGATGCCACCGGCGTAAGCGGTGCCGGATCCCACCTGCACGCCATCCTTGAAGAGACGCACGGTCGTTCCGTCGTAGGTTCCCACAACATGCGTCCAGGTCGAAGCGCTCAGCGTCGTCGAAACACCCGCCGTCGAGTAGTTGTTCACCCAGAATTTGAGCGTCGTCCCATCCCCAAGGAAGTCGAGCCCGTAGCCGTCGGTCCAAGCGCTGGAGGTGGATTTCGTCACCACGCCGGCCCAGGCCGTTTGCAGACCGTTCGAGTACACCCAGGCCTCCACCGTCACCTGCGCTGGGCGCAGCGCCGCGGCATCAGCAACCTCAATGTAGCCCGTCGCGGGGAGATTAAACGCCTGCCCGTATTTGCCCGCCACGAACCCGACGGTGCCTTTTTGCACGCCGTGGAGGCTGCCGCTGAGGTCAAGAGAGTTGCCCTCTCCCGCATAGAATCCGGCGACTCCGCTCGGAGGAGTCGGTGCGAACACGAAAGTCTTCGCACCCGTGCCCGTGCTGGTGAAGGCGCCCGTGTCGTAGGCCGTGCCGAGGACCGCCGCTCCCACGCTGGCCGGGCTCACCGTCAGTCCGGTCAGTGCATCAACAACGAGGGTGTAGTTCACATCCACGAAGCAGCCGACAGGATCGGTGCCGCGGACGGTGAAGGGGAAACTGCCCGAGACCGTGGCCGAACCACTGATCGTGGCCGTGCCCACTCCACCGGTAAACAAGATGCCCGCTGGCAGCGCGCCAGTTTGCGTGAGGGTGATGGCACCCGTCCCGCCAGACCCTGTAAAGGTGGCCGAGTAGGGGAACCACTGCCGCGCATTCGCCAGACTGCCCGGGCCGACGACGACCGGCGGACAGGCACGCAGGCCCACATCGATCGTGTTCTCGGCATTGCCACCACCCGCTGTCGCCCCGGGCTCATTGTTGGCCGTCAGCACCACCATGTGGGTGTAGACAGGCTGGCTCTGGCTGGCCTGGCTGGTCCCGTTGTTGTCGTTGTCAGTCCCATTGTCCGTGCCGGCCCCGCTGGATTTCAGCTGCAGCGTGGCCGTCGGCGTCACCTTGAGGTAGTAGTTCCCGGGAATGAGGCCGGCAAAGCCGAACGTGCCCGCCACCGAGCTGACCGTGGCCGTCGTCGTCGTTCCCTGGGAAACGTCATCGCCGCCGCCATTGTTCACCACGGCATCCGTGCTCTTGAAGAGTTCGACCGTCACACCGTTCACACCGGCCTCGGCTCCGTTCACCGTGCCACCGTTGTCCGCGTCGTTCCACACCAGGTTGCCCAGGCTCATCCGCTGCCACAGGGCGAAGTCAATCGTCGAATCCGTGTCCGTGTCATCACCGTCCACCGCCGCCCCAGCCTGCCCGCCCACGGCAAGGACCAGCGTGGGGCTGTAGAAGGCCGTCGTGTCCAGCGCGTTCAGGTTTGCGTAGTTCTCGTTGTCGGCTTTGGACCCGATGGCAGGGTTGGTGGAGATGATGTTGCTGCCCGCATACCACGTCCCGGAGGCGGGTTTCACCTTCACGTAGTAGCTGCCCGGTGCCAGCCCCGCAAATCCATAAACACCGGCGACCGAGCTGGTCACCGGATTCGTCACCCCGGCCTGGACCACTGCCACGTCCCCCGCGTCAGGACCGGCCACGCCGGAGTCCGTGTAGAGCGTGACCGTAGCCGAGGCCAGTGCGGTGTCGGCACCGGCAAAGGTGCCGGTGTAGTCGACATCCTGGTAAACGAAATTGCCAATTCCGAGCCCCTTCACCACAATGGAAGGGTTCGTGCTGCCCGAGCACCCGCTGCCGTCATTCGCCGTGATCGAGGCCGAGAAGCTGCCGGTGGCCACATTCGTCGTCCCGCTGATCGTCAGCACGGAGTTGTTCACTCCACCGGGGACCGCACTCAGCCCCGCAGGCAGGCCGCTCACCGACCAGCTGTACGTGCCCGTTCCGGCTCCAGCGGTGATCGTCGTCGAGTAGGCCACTCCGCGGTAGGCCGCAGGAGGCGTCCCGGCAAAGGTGATCACCGGGCAGCTCAGCGCCAGCGTGTAGTCCTTCCGGCCAAAACATCCGGTCGTGTCCATCGCCCGGATGGTGAAAGGATAGCTTCCAGCCGGCGACGGGGCCACCGGCGTGCCGTTGATGGCCGGCGTAGCGCCGTTGAAGGTGATTCCACTCGGCAGCAGACTGGCCACTGCGTTGCTCCCCGCGTAGTTTGCACTCACCTCGGCCGCCGTCAGCGCCCGGTTGTAGAGAGCCACTTCATCGATCTGACCCAGCCAGCCGGCGCCGCCAGCCGACCGTCCGATCAGCAGCGGCTGCGCCGAATGCGTGATCGCCGCCGCGTAGGCCGCACCCGTGCCCACCTGGACGCCATCCACGTAAAGGCGGATCGTCGCCCCGTCATACGTGCCCACCACGTGGTGCCAGGCACCGGTGGAGAGTGCGGCGCTCGTCACCACACGATTCGTGGCCGCTGCATTGATCCAGAAACCAAACTGCGTGGCGCTCACATAGCCCAGTCCGTAACCGTCGGTCGCGGCCGAAGAGGTCGTCTTCATCACGACCGTCGAGCCGGCAGCCTGCGCTGCCGACGCGTAGACCCAGGCCTCCAGCGAAATCTGGGCCGGCTTCAGTGCTGCGGAGTCAGTCACGCTCACCGCGTCATCGACACCGTCAAAGCTGAAGGCGCGTCCCATCTTGCCCGCGGCAAATGAAACTCCGTTGAGCTGCGATCCATTCGCCGAACCGGTCACATCCAGAGAGCTGTTTTCACCCGTCCACCACGCCGCCTGGCCGGAGAGAGGAGTCGGGGACATCGTCCACGTGTAGCTGCCGCTGCCGCCGCTCCCGCTGAAGGTCGTCGTGTGCGCCGTCCCCAGCGTCGCAGACAGCGCAGCGGCGGGAGCGATCGCGATTGCCCCGCAGGCATTCACCGTGATCGTGTAGTTGATGCTCGCCGTGCACAGCAGCGGGTCCGTCCCCGTCACCGTGATCGGGAAGCTGCCCGCCACCGTCGGCGTCCCGCTGATCGTCGCCGTGCCAGCCCCACCGCTCCATGAAAGCCCCGCAGGCAGCGACCCCGACTGCGTCAGCGTGATCGCGCCCGTGCCGCCGGCTCCGGTGATCGTCTGCGAATACGGGAACCACTGCGTCCCCGCAGCCAGGGAGGCTGGCGTAATGTTGATGGCCGGGCAGGCGCGCAGGCCAATGTCGATCGTGTTCTCGGCATTGCCCCCGCCCGCCGTTGACCCGGGCTCACCGTTCGCCGTCAGCACCACCATGTGGCTGTAGACAGGCTGACCCTGGCTCGTCTGGCTGGTTCCGTTGTTGTCATTGTTGGTGCCGTCGTCCGTGCCCGCACCGCTGGATTTCAACTGCAGGGAGGACGTCGGCGTCACCTTCACGTAGTAGTTGCCGGGGAGGAGGCCCGCAAAGCTGTATGTGCCGGCCACCGTGCTGACCGTCGCCGTCGCGGTCGCCCCCTGGGAGACATCATCGCCTCCTCCATTGTTCACCACCGCATCCGTGCTCTTGAACAGTTCGACCGTTACGCCATTCACTCCGGCCTCGGCGCCATTCACGGTCCCACCGTTGTCCGCGTCGTTCCAAACCAGGTTGCCAAGCGTCATTCGCTGCCACAAACCGAAGTCGATCGTGGAATCCGTGTTGGCATCGTCACCGTCCACCGCCGAGGCGGGCTGCCCCCCGGTAGTCAGGGCCAGCACGGGGCTGAAGAAAGCCGTCGCATCCAGTCCGTTCAGATTGCCGTAGTTCCTGTTGTCCAGTTTGGATCCCAGCGCAGGATTGGCTGCGACGGGGCTGCCCCCTTGGTACCACGTTCCGCTGGCAGGCTTCAGCTTTACGAAATAGCTGCCCGCCGGTAGATTGGCGAACGAGTACACACTGCCAGCAGGCGTCACCGGATTGGTCAGACCAGCCAGTGCGTAGGGACTGGTGACATCGTCAGCCGTGATCCCGTTCCCGGTCAAATCTTGATACAGAGTCACCACGGCCCCGTTGACCACAGCATCCGTAGCGGCGTCATATTGACCGTTAAAGTTTTTGTCTTCATACGCCAGACCGCCCACCGTCATGGCATTCACAGTGACCGCGTAGTCTTCGACCTCCCCCTTCAGGGCGACCACGCCGCTGAAGGCAGGCGCCGTGCTGCCTTCCGTGATGCGGATGCGCAGGTATTTTGTCCCGGCAGTCGTTCCCAGCGGAGGAGTCAGAGAAAAAGTGATGGTGTTCGTTCCGGCTGTCGCGGCAGTTTGAGCCGTCTGAGTCTCGTTTGCATCGCCCACATCGCCGTCACCGTTCCAGTCGACAAACACGTTGATGCGCGAAGTACTGCCCGAAAGGCTGGCAAGGACGGGAATGGTCACGGGGATGTTCAGGTTCGTCGCAGTGCCGACCGTGAAGGCGAGCATGGTGAGATCCTCGTCGTTTGTCCCCGTGGTGTTGTCCTTGTCTGCCGCAGTATCGGAGGTATCCGCGCCTTCGGCGTCCGTGGCATTCGTGCCGATCCGGATGTCCGCACTGACGAGCTGCGAGGCGCTGCTCGCCGCGACACTGCCAAAGATGTGGTCCCCGTAGTCCCGGTACTCCAGATGGTACGTGACCGCCGCTCCCGACTGGGAGTATGTGGTGAGTTTGTAATCAAACGTCGTCCCGCCGGACCAGGTGTTCGTGTTGGTCAGGACAAGCGGCAGCGTCATGTTGTCCGCAGCCGACGCCCCCTGGTAGCCAGTGGTGCCAAGAGGTGCACTGCCAGTGCTGCCACGGTTGACCGGCTTGGTGATCATTGCCGCATAGGTCAATCCCGCAGCCGGATTAAAGGCGTAGACGCTGTCATCAGCATTCAGTGTCACTCCCGGATAGCTGTCGCCAACCAGGGGGCTGTCGAAGGCTCCGGTGGGGAAGGTGACTCTCGCCCTGACTCCCGAGGCGGACAGCGCCATGAAGGCACTCGTTGCCGCCTTGTTCTCCAGATACATGTCCTGGCTGGTCGCCACCGTCACCGTCGTGCGGACCGAAGACAGGGTTGCCGTCGTGCTGTAGAATTTGGGGAATGTCACCGTGCTTGACCACGCATCGGTGTTCATGGTCGTTCCCGCAGTATAGGTGACCGTGTTCGCCGCAGGCACCAGGCCGCAGTCCACATTGGCGACATCTGCTGCACCCGTGGCGAGCACAGTGTTGACCGTGTCCGCCGTGCCGGCCAGGGAATCATAAATGACGTCGGAGTCCGTCAGATCACTGCCGGTGTTGGGCGTGGCGAAGGTGAACCCGCCGAAGGTGGGCTCCCAGAAGGCCACCCGCCATGTGCCTGGCGGCACCGTCAACTGGTAGGCGCCAGAGGCGTCCGTGAAGACAGACGACCTGAGCTGGCTGTTCACAATGACATCCTTCACCCCCACCTGCACACCCGGCATGAGGCGCTCACCGGCATCACGCTGGCCGTTGTTGTTCGCGTCTTCAAAAACAACGCCGCTGAACATGATGCTGTCCGCAATGGTGACGGGGTGGTCCTCGATCTCGCCATCCGACGTCAGCCCGGTCGGTCCAGCACCGCCCGCACTTGAAATGCGGGCGCGCAGCCAGCTTGCCCCGGGTGTGGCCGTCAATGGGACGGGAATCTTCAACGTGCCTGTTGTGCGCGAGGCATGGCTGACATTCGTGACGACCTGCTCGCCCGCGTCTGCGAAGTCTCCGTCACGATTCCAGTCCACCCAGATGTTCACAAAGGCCCCCGCCGTCGTGTTGGCATCATAGTTGACATACAGTTCCTTCCCAAGAATCGCGCTCGTAGCTACGTAGACCCCGTCCTCGTCCGCACCAATGGTGTTGTCGTCAGCCGCCTGGGCGCCCTCATAATCGACAAGAGCGCCAAACTTCGGCGTGCCAGCCAACTGGGAAGCAGTGGCGGAAGCGTAGCCGGTGGCGTCACCGAACTCCTGGGGCACCACGATGTCCACCACGTAGTCTTCGATTTCGCCAACGGCCCCGCTGCTCGTCGGGGTGGTCGCGGAATTGTCGCTGATGCGGAAACGCACGCCGCGCTGCGTGCCGACACTCGCCCCGGCGGGCACGGTGAACGTGACGTTGACAGTCTGCAGAGCCGCATTCGCCGCGGTGACGGCATTGTAGACACGTTCACCACCGGCCGTCGCGACATCGACATCGTTGAAAGCACCGTTGTTGTCGAAATCGACCCAGGCTTGGAGGTATCTGCCGGCGGTGTTGTTGTTAAAGACACTCACGGGAATGGTGACGCTGAGCCCCTGTGCGAGGACGGCCGGCATGGTGACGCCATCCTCGTCGGCGCCGTCTGCAATGGCGCCAGCATCGGGTGTTACACTTGTTTCTCCGTCTATTGTGGCACCGAGACGGAGGCTCGTGCTCGCCATGCTGCTCGTCGTGGCGGTGGCCGCGCCGGAGCCGTTCCAGTCACCGTAGTCGACCGGATTGACCACGGTGATCGCATAATCCTCCACCTCGCCCTTGAGTGTGGATACACCGCTGAATGACGTCGCAGTGCTGCCCTCGGTGATGCGCAGGCGCAGGAAGCAAGTGCCTGCGGAACCGATTGGCGGGGTGAGTGAGAAGGTGACGTTGCTGGTGCCGGCGGTGGCGATGGTTTGGGCGGTGATGGTTTCACCTGCATCCATAATGCCATTGCCATTCCAATCCACAAAGACGCCGAGACGCGAGGTGCTGGCGCTGATGTTCGGGAGGACCGGGATGGTGACGGGAATCACCAAGTTGGTGGCCACGCCTTCCGTGAAGCTGGGCATGGTGAGATCTTCGTCATCGGTGCCGGTGGTGTCATCGCCGGTGGCGTTGGTGGACAGTTGGGCGCTGGGTTCTGCATCGGTGACGTTGGTGCCGATCCTGATATCGACAGTAGCCTTCTGGCTGGCGATTGGAAATGGGGCGGCATCGCCAAAATCAGAGGTGGGCACGACAACGCCGCAATCGAAAGCGCGTCCGCTGATTAAAGAACCGCCAGTGAGCGTGACATCCCGGGCGTAAACAGAGCCGGTAATGATGGAGGCACCGGTAAGGGCGGTTTTGTTGGTCACCTGGGTGGAGAGGAAGGTGCCCGAGTAGGCGGCGGATGCTCCAGTGAGCTTGAGATTGGTGGAGCCGGGCAGCATGTTGACGATGACATGCTGGGCCAGGACGCCCCCACTGAGCACCATGCCGCTGCTGCCGCTGAAGGAGAACTCATCGCCCACGTTGATGAAGAAGTAATCATTGGGGCCGCCTTGCAGGGTGATCATGGCACCGCCGGAGAGCTTCAAGGTGGCGAGGCTGATGATATTGTTCGTGCCGCTGGAGGTGATGGTGAGGTCGCTGGTGGTGGAGCCAATGGTCTGCGTTGCGGTCATGGCTGCGACGGTGGCGGACATGTTGATCGCTTCCGTGCGGGCGGCGGAAACATCGGCCAAAACGGGGGCGATAGCAGAGCCACCCGTGCCGGGAAGAGTGTCCGCTCCACTCAAATTTCCGACCAATGGCGGATCCACGGTGACGCCACCTTGGAGGCCGCCAGCGGAGGCATTGATGCTGACGCCACTGGCAAAGCCAGTGCCGCCATAGACGCCGCTATCGGGACTAGACATTGAGAAACCAATATCCGTGACGAGCAGGCTAAACTGATTCGCGGAGGTCAAACACAAGGCGGGATAAGCGCGCTGGATGGTGACGACATAGTCTTCGATCTCACCGGTCGCGCCGCTGCTTGTCGGTGTAGTCGCGGCGTTGTCGCTGATGCGGAAACGCACACCGCGCTGGGTGCCCACACTCGCCGTGGCGGGCACGGTGAAGGTGACGTTGATGGTCTGCTGTGATGGGCTCGCGGGGGTGACGAGGTTGTAAATGCGCTCACCGCCTGTGGTGGTGACATCGACATCATTAAACGTGCCGTTGTTGTCGAAGTCGATCCAGGCTTGGAGGTATTTGCCGATGGTGTTGTTGTTGAATACGGTGACGGGGATGGTGACGCTCTGGCCTTGCAAGATGCTCGATGGCATGGTGACGCCGTCTTCATCATCGCTGCCGGTGGTGTCGTCAGCGGTGGCTGCGGCGTTGGGGGTAACGCTGGTGTCGGCATCGACGGTGGCACCGAGACGGACGTTGGTGCTCGTGATGCTGGTGGCGGCGCTGGTTGCTGCACTCGGTGTGGTGGCGTGCGCCCAGTCACCGTAGTCGGAGACGGAGGCCACATTGATGGCGTAATCTTCCACTTCCCCATCCGGGGCCGCTCCCAGGCTGGTGAGTACGGCAGCAGTGCTGAGGCGCAGCCGCATGCCAACTGCTCCGCTGGTGTAGGCCGCAGCGGGCACCTTGACGATGCCCGGGACTGTGACGGACGTGGCACTGGTGGCGACGGCCAAATCGGTCGCGATTTTTTCCCCGCCGTTGGTTCCTGCAGCGTCGAGCACCGTGTCGTTGAAGGAACCGTCGTTGTTGAAGTCGATCCAGACGCTCAGCTTGGCTGCGGCGCCTGTATTTGTGACGCTTACGGAAAACGAGGAAGAGGCAGAACCGGCCGTGAGGGTGGGCAGGGTCGCCACGCCGTCGTCGCTGCTGTCGCCGTTGGCGGCGGTGTTCTGCAGGGCATCGCCCTCGGTGGTGTTGGTGGCCCCCATTTTCAGGGCCGCCGTGACGGTGTGCCTGGGCCCGTTGTTGGCGTTGAGGGACTGGTAGTCCCCCGCTCCGGTGCCGGATGAAGTGTCGGCAAGGTCACCGAAATCAAGGGACGGCGCGGCAAACCCGAAGTCGATGGTCAGGTTGTAGTTGTTCTCGTTGTCGCTGATGGAATTGTCCCAGGTTTTCTCGAATCCGTTTTCTGCGGTGGCAGAGTCGGCCGGGGCGGCGTCCTGGACGAGGGTGATGTCGTTCGAGACAATGCCTGTGGTGGCGGGAGTGGCGGCATCAATGCCGTTGTCGCCCGTGGCTTTGTCGTCATCCAGCGTGCTGGTGTCGGTGGGCACTGCCGGACCGACGGAAACCTTTCCGAAGAGCGGGGCTCCGGAGGCAAACTCGGAAGCGGGAATTTGAACCCGGTAGGTGCCGGCGGCCAGGCCGGTGAAAAGGTAGCGACCGGCATTCGTGGTGCAGGTGCGGGCCAGGACGGTGTTGGAGGTGTCCAGGAGCTGGACGGTGACGTCGTTCACGCCTTCGGTGGCGGAGGTGTTGGCCCCGTTGCCATCGGCGTCGATGAAGACGTTGTTGCCGATGGCCATGTATTTGGTGAAGGTGCTGCACTCCATCTTCGCGCCGTCAAACACGACCCCGCCGGAGGTCGGGCCGTTTTGACTGAGGAGGACGTTGAGATTTTTGTAGTTCGGGGTGAACCGGACCCAGACCAGCTGCCAGTTGAGGGACTTCCAGTCGAGCGTCTTGCCTGTGGCCCAGGCGGTGCCGTCAGTTGCGAGAGGTTTGCAGGTTTTGATGGTCCACTGGGCGCCAATGACGGAGGCTGTGGCTGCACTGGTGGCAGTACCGGCGAGGTTGTGCGCCACAGTCGTCGCGCCGGGCGAGGCGGAAACGATGCTGACCGGCTGCACGGGGGTGTCGACGCTGGCGACGGTGAACTCAATGTTGACGTCCGCAGTCGAATTCGTGGGGGTGGTGGGGTTGAACGCCGCCGCCCAGACGGCCACCTGGTAGGTGTTGGACTGGTTCAGGCTGGCGAAAGACTGGTAGTAGCAGGGAATGCCCGTGTCCGTGGGCAGGAAGGCGAGGTAGCTTCCATCCTTCGCAGTGGTTCCACCGATGCTGTCGGCCTTGATCCACTCCCCGTTGATACCAGCGGTCTGGTTGCCCATGAGCCAGTTTGGCAGGGCTCCCGAGGTCAGCTTCGGAATGTCCTTGGCCGGGTGCCCGGCCAGGGTGGAGGTGCCGGTCTGGGCCCAAGTGGGATCATCAAAGCTGGGATTGACCAGCATGTTCCCCACGGGGCAGGAGCCTGCTGCGGGGACGCGGAAACCGAAGTCAATGGTCATGTCACCAGCGGCATCACCGTCACGGTCGTCCACCGTGTTGTTGTAGCCGGTTTCTGTACCGCTGTTAAGGGGAGAGGTGGTGGCGCTGAGGGCGAAGGCCGGGGTGGCTACACCGACGACGGCGGAATTGGTGTTGTCGTCACCGTTGTCAGAGGAGGCCGTGCCATCGTCAAGCTTGGAAGTGGCGATCTCCTGTCCGGTGGAGGAAATCATGCGCGCGAGCGGACCGCTGCCCATGATGAAATTGGACGCCGCCACCTGGACCATGTAGTCCGGCCGGGGGGGCAGGTTGGCGAAACGGTAGCTGCCGCCGGCATCCGTCGTCACGGTGGCCAGCGGGGTGCCCGAGACGCCGCCGCGGTAGAGATTTACCACCACGCCGGCGATGCCGCTCTCCGTGCTGTCCTTGATGCCGTTGTCGTTGACGTCATTCCAGACCAGATTCCCGATGGAGCAGCGGGGCGTCATGGCAAAGTCGATGGTCATGTTGCCATTGGTGTCGCCAGGGTAGATGTTGTCCTGCGTTTTGTTGCTGCCGAATTCCAAAGTCGGACCCGTCGCACTGTCGATTGGTGCGCTTCCGGCGGTGACGGTGATGGCCGTGCTGTACACACCGTTCACGGCGGGATTCGATTCAAAAACGCTGTTGTCACTGCTGGCCAGGTTGTCATCATACGTCGTGTTGGAGGACGACTGGCCGAAGGCAGTCCGGTTGGCCAGCGGCCCATTGGCCTGAAACATGACCGCCGGGATGAATGCCTTGTAGGAAACACCGCTGGTCAGCTGGGTGGCCATCCAGTTGCCGCTCGCATCCGTCAGGGTGGAGGTGACCAGGCTGTTGTCACTGGCCAGACGCACCTGGACGGTAACCCCGGCAATGCCCGTTTCCGTGCCGTCCTTCGCGCCGTTGGCGTTGTCGTCGTTCCACACCAGGTTCCCCAGGGCGACGGTGGTGGTCGGCAGGGCGGGCACGACAGCGGACTGGACAGCAAACTCCGAGGTCCGGCCCACTGTGCCGGGGACAAGGCTGCCACCGCTCGCAGTGGCGGTGATCTTGTCAGTCGTCGCGACCGGGCCGAGCGGAACAAAGGTGAAGGTGAATTTCTTCGCAGTCGTGTCGGTGGTGCCGGCGGCACTGTTGGGGTCGGCAGCAGAACTCTCGACAAAGCTGCCGATGAAGTATTTGCCCTCTCCGTATGTGGCATCGAGGTCGGACGTGAAAAACTCCACGATGGCGCCGATTCGGCACTCGCCCGTAATAACAAGACTGGCGCCCGACCAGGTGACGGATGTAATGATGGGGAAGTTCAACAGGTCGTTCGGGCCGGAGTCGGTGTCGCCAGCGTCATTGGCGGTGACACCGGCGGCGCTTCCGGAAACGAGATCGATGCCGAGGCCGGAGTTGTTGTAAATGCTGTTTTGGGAAATGCCAATGGCGCACACCGGCGTAGCCGCCGGTCCGATGCCGATGCCGGCTCCGGCGCTGACGGGGTTGTTTCCGGAGACCGTGCCCGCCGCATCCAGGGTGCCCGTCGCCAGATTGTAGGCGATGGTGTTGCCGATAATCTGAGTGGAGGTGGTGGTGGCGCTGTCCAGATCATTGTCCACGTAAATGCCCCCCCGTCCGTTGCCCATGTTGCTGATGGTGCCATTGAGAGTGGTCGTGCCGATGGCGTTGTTCTGAATGAGGCCTGTGCCGGTGAAGAGGAAGCCGGTGTACTCCCAGAGAAAAATGCCGGTGCCGGTATTGCCGGCGACCACGTTATTGGTGATCTGCCAGTTGGCTCCCCCCATCAGCTCGATGCCGTGCAGGGTGTTGGCCAACTTGGCCGTTTTCAGGCGGTTCATGCCGATGATGTTGCCAGTGATGATGGTCCCGCTGCCGCCCGCATTGCCGATGCCCACCCCGCTGTTGCCGGAAACCAGGCTATTCATGATCGTATTGTTCGATCCCAAGATGCGGACCCCGCCGTCATCCATGGTGGTGCCCGAGAGAGCGATGCCGGCACCGCACGCCTTGGCCGTGTCGCCGGCCGGAGTGGTCCCGATGAAGCAGTTGTCGATGACTGCTGCGCTCGTATTGGCCGTGGTCCGCAGACCGACGCCGTTGATGTTTCCGATGGCGCAGTTCCGCACAACCGTGCCGGACGACCAGTCCAGCAGGATGCCCGTCTTTGCCGCACCGACGGCGGCATCCGCCCCGGCTCCGGTAAAGCCCACGTAGCAGCCTTCGATCACCACGCCGGTCTTCGCAGGCGTCGCACTGCCGACCTGCAGGATGTTCAGTGTGCTCGCCGACCCCGTGCTGTTGCCGATGGCCACTCCGCGCAGGGTCACGTTGTTCCCGTTGATGAGCACCTGAAAGGTCGTGGAGAGGTAGATGTTGGTGGTGTTGACCACACCGCCCATCAGGTTTCCCTGCGTCAGGGAGCCCTGGGTGAATCCATCGATGGTCACATCCGCCGGGATGCTCAGCGCCGACCCAAGGACGATGGTTTGCATGCCTGCTGCGGGGATCGCGAAGGTCACCGTGTCTGCGCCGGCGGAGGCCGCCGCCTGCGCCAGCACGTAGCGGAGAGTGCCGCTCGTGCCAGTGCCGGTTGCCACGTCAGTGGTCAGGGTAACGGTGTAGCTGACCGCACGCGCCTGGTTGGCCAGGAGCATCAGCACCGCACAGAGCAGCCAACTGATGACATACCTCGTTGACAGCAGGTTAAATGCAACACGCTTCTCCGGATGCTCAGCGGAGCACTGGAGGTTGGTGACTGGGGTCGAACGGTTCGTTTTGGCGCGCATGATCGGGGAAAACTGGTGAGAATCGTCCTAAAATTAGACTAGTTTATTATAATTTCAATAAAAATCGACGCGCGCCAATCTGACTGCAACTGCTGGAATCTGCCACTTCAAGGCCCTCATCAAGGTTTCAAATGTACAAAATCTTAACAACTAGGATTCCTTGACCATCTGGAATTGCCAAATGTAAGGCTAATTTTTCCCGTAAACTGCGGAAAAATCGCACGGCGATCAAAATCCCTCAATTTTGAACTCGAGGAACGAACCGCGAAGCCCCGCCGGCGGAGCTGACCCCCAACCAGGGACAGAGCGGATCAGACGATGATTTGGCGCATCATCCCAATATCTTTTATAATGAATAAGTTGCGGCGATTTCAGCCGAACCGGTCATTCAGCCATGGGTCGGCACTGGTGTTGTAACCACGCTTCTCCCAGTAGCCACGCTCATCAACTTCGCGGAATTCGATCCGGCGGATGAATTTTGCACTTTTCCACGCGTAGATCTGGGGAATGACAATGCGGGCCGGGCCACCGTAGTCGGCAGGCAGGGGCTGGGTGTGAAGGCGGGTGCAGAGGAGCACGTCCGGGGCGAACAGGGCCTCGACGGGGGTGTTCGTCGTGTAGCCGTCGTAGCTGGTGTAGAAGACGAAGCGGGCCGCGTCCAGCGGGCGGACGAGGTCGAGCAGCGCCTGCATGGGCACGCCGCCCCACGGGCAGTCGTAGGCGCTCCATGTCGTGACGCAATGGAAGTCCGTGACCGTCTCCACCTGAGGCAGGGCCTGAAGGGCAGCCCAGTCGAGCGTGACCGGCTGCTCAACAAGGCCGTCAATGACGAGCCGCCAGTCCGGCAGCTCGATTTTTGGCCGGAGACCGAGGTCGAGCACGGGGATCTTCCCCTTCGCCAGGTGCTGGCCAGGCGGCAGGCGGTCCGTGGAGCGCTCTGCCGTTGCGGACGAGCCGCGCTCCAGAGCCTTGCGGGCCCAGGCTTCCTTTCGCTCGGTGTAGGTCTTCATGACGAGCCGGGCCCGGCAAAAACGGAGGTTGACCGCTGTTACTTGTTCCCGCCGCCTGCGTGGGCGATTTCTTCGTATTCTTTGGGCAGGAAGGCTTTGAAGCGAGTCTTGTCGATGGCCTTCATGTAGGCCTCCAGCGGGGAGACGGTGCCGGCGCGGAGTTTTTCCCAGATGGCTTCGTCCATGAACTGCATGCCCTGGGCCTTGCCGCCGATGATGACGTCGTAAAGCTTCTGGGTGGCGCCCTCTCGGATGATGGCGCTCACGGCGGGGGTGGAAACGAGGATCTCGTTCACGGCGACGCGGCCGCTGCCGTCCGCTTTTTTCATGAGGAGCTGGGCGACGACGCCGCGCAGGGAGGCGGCGAGCATCGTGCGCACCTGGCTCTGCTGGTCGGAGGGGAAGACGTCGATGATGCGGTCGACAGTCTTCCGCGCGTTGTTCGTGTGCAGGGTGCCGAAGACGAGCAGGCCGGTCTCCGCCGCTGTGAGTGCGAGCGAGATGGTCTCGAGGTCCCGCATTTCCCCCACGAGCACGATGTCCGCATCCTCCCGCAGGGCGGCGCGCAGGCCGTCGGAAAAGCTGGGCGTCTGGAGGTGAACCTCGCGCTGGGTGATGATGCTTTTCTTGTTCCGGTGGACGAACTCGATGGGCTCCTCCACGGTGATGATGTGGCGGGAGTAGTTGACGTTGATGAAATCAATCAACGCCGCGAGGGTGGTGGACTTGCCCGAGCCGGTCGGCCCGGTCACCAGCACGAGGCCGGAGCGCATTTTGCCGAATTCCTCGATGACCTTGGGCACGTTCAGCTGGGAGAGGGAGGCGATCTTCGTCGGGATGAGACGGAAGACGGCGCCGTAGCCGCCACTCTGTTTGAAGTAGTTGCAGCGGAAACGGGACTGCTCGTCCATCTCGTACGCGAAGTCCATGTCCCCCCGGTCAATGAACCGGTCCCACTGGCTGGGGGAGGCGATGGGGCGCAGGAGGCTCTCCATGATCTCCTCGTCCAGGATGTAATCTGCCACGGGAGTGATGGCGCCGTGGACGCGCACCTTGGGCTGCTGGCCCTGGCTGAGGTGGAGGTCGGAACCGCCCGACTCGACCAGCAGTGTGAAAAGTTCGTCAATCTTGTTCATGTTTGCCTGAAAGGGGATTGGATTCTACTGCGGGGCTCGGGATCAGGCCTTGAAATGGGCCTTCATGACCACCTTGTCCTCGGCGCGGGACATGCACTCTTCTTGGCTGATGATGCCCTTGTCGTAGAGGGAGCGGAGGGCGTCGTCCATGAGCTTCATGCCCACATTGCGGCCGGTCTGCATGATGCCCGGCAGCATGAATGTCTTGCCATCGCGAATGGAGGCGGCCACGGCCGGGGTGTTTACGAGAATTTCCAGAGCCAGAGCGCGACCGTCACCGTCGATGCGGGGGACGAGCTGCTGGGAGACGATGCCGCGCAGGGATTCACTGACCATGATGCGGATCTGGTCCCGCTGATCCACGGGAAAGACGTCCAGCACCCGGTCCAGCGTCCGCGGGGCGTTGCCCGTGTGGAGGGTGCCCATGACGAGGTGCCCGGTCTCCGAGGCGGTGATGGCGAGGGAAATGGTCTCCAGATCGCGCATTTCCCCGACCATGATGATGTCCGGATCCTCCCGCAGGGCGCCGCGGAGGGCGGCGGCAAAGGACTCTGTGTGGGTGTGCACCTCCCGCTGGTTCACGTGGCAGCCCTGGGATGTGACGACGTATTCGATCGGGTCCTCCAGGGTGATGATGTGGTCCGTGCGGGCCTTGTTCACCTCGTCAATGAGGGCGGCCAGGGTGGTGGATTTCCCCGAACCGACGGATCCTGTGACGAGCACGAGGCCGTTGTGGAACTGGGTGAGCGTGCGGCAGACCTCGGGCAGGCCGAGTTCGTCAATGGTCCGGATGCGGGTGTTGACCACCCGGAAGGCCATGTCGTAGCCCAGGCGCTGATTGACCACGGAGGCGCGGAAGCGGCCAAACTCCGTGGCGTAGGCAAAGTCGACATCCCCCCGCTCTTCGAGGCGCTTCAGCTCCTTGGGCGGGAGAAATCCCTTCACCAGTCGCTCCGTGTCCGCCGCAGTCAGCGTCGTCCCGTTGGGCCAGATGGGGGCCAGAACGCCGAAGCGGCGCCATGTGGGCGGGGAGGCAGTGGGCAGGTGGACGTCGGAAGCATCATACTCCTGGCCGAGCCGCAAGTATTCGTTGACGTGCTCCAGGATGGGCACTAGCTCATGGCTTTCAGTGACTTCTACAGACATGCTAAAAACGCGGGGAAGGTGGGTTTAGTCAGAATTCAGGGGCGGCCTTAGGGTGCTTGCCTAGCGCCTGGGCCATTGGTGCCAGCGGCTGGGCTCTTTTGCAAGAACGCAGACGAAATTCTTTCCCTGGCTTATTTTTCCACCACGCGCCGGCAGACGGCCAAAAGAGTGGGCTCGTCCAGCCTGGTGAAAAGGACGAGGTACTCCGCTGCGGTGAAAAGCTGGACGGCCACGGTCCCGTCATCATCCCCTTGGGCGTAGCCCAGCACAGGGGCGGGGCCGGTCCCCGGCACGACGCGCAGGTAGTAGCCGCCCTCCTTGGTCCGGAAGTGGCCGCTCTCCTCCAGCCGCACCGCGCGCTCCGTTGCCCGCTTTTCCCCCGCCACCATGTGCCGGATGAAGTAGGGCCCCTTCATGACCTTGAGGTCCAGTTTGGCGGGTTTCAGCCGGAGCAGCTCGGTTTTCTCGTCGTGGCCGTCCACGTAGCGGGTCAGTTCCATGATGTCGGCGGACTTGACGACGTACTTGCAGACGAAATTTTCGCCGCCGCTTTTCATGTCGAGGACGTTCCCTTCCTTCACCTCATAGGTGCCGTTCACCGGCCAGCCCGCCAGCTTTCCGCCGGTGCGGAACTCCAGCACCCCCCCGCTCTGCCGCTGCACCCACAGGCCCTCCAGGGCAGGCTTGGGGGGCTCCTCCGCACGCAGGGTGAGGAGGGAGCAGAGGAAAAAACACAGGCTGGGGAGAAGGGTTTTCACACGGCCACATTCGCCTGGGTTTCCTGTTTCCGCCACGGAGAACGTGCCAGGGCGGTGCAACTTGCCACTTGCCCCGGAGCCCGGACGGCGGATGCTGGGACGCATGAGCTGGTTTTACGTGACTGACAGCCAGGAGAAGCTGGCCGTGGAGGAGGATGAGTTCCCCGCACTCGCCCGCACGGGCGCGGTGCGCCCGCAGACCTTGATCTGGAAGGAGGGGCTCAAGGACTGGGCCTCGTGTGGAGAGCTGAAACCTGAGATTTTCTCCACTCCGGCAGGAAATGGAGCCGGGGTCGGACGCGACGAAACCGGCTCCCTCCTGCGCCAGGCGACCCGCCCGCTCTGCGCTGCGTGGGCGTGGCTGGTGCCAGTGCAGGTCGGCGTTCTTTCGTGGCTGGTGCTGAACGTCCTCAGCGCCATCATGGCGGGTCGGGAAAATGAAACCGGAATGGTCTGGAAGATGATCGCAGGAGTGGTCGCCCTGGCCGTGCTGCTCGGTCTCCTCTTTCACTGGATGACCGCCCTGCGCACCGCCAGCCGCACCGCCAGCGCCACCGACGTCCGCGCCGCCTCGAAAGCCGGAGCGGCCGTCCTGAAATGGTGCGGCGCCGTCAGCATCGCCGTCACCATCATCCTCTCGTTCGATGTCTTTACCGCCGTGGTGAAAAGCCTCGCCGGCCTGCCCTGACCCGGCCTCAGGATTCCAGAGCCCGCCCCCATGCCGGACTGGCGGGCCTCTTTCATCAGGAATTCCGCATGCTCCCCTGCCCTCACCTCCCCGCCCCGGACCGCCCGCTCACGGCAGCATCCATCCTCGATGCGGGGGCGGACCGCGGGGAGCGCTTCTATTTCCTCGCCGTCCAGTGCGCCCAGGCCCTGTGGCAGCAGGGGCTGCCGGCCCAGGCGCTCCTGCTGATCAACCGCGCTCTCGGCTGCGCCCTCACCGGTGCGGAGCCCGCCGTGCGGCGCTGGCCGCTGCCCTACGCGGCCGCCGCGTGGATTATGCAGCACCGGGCTGACGACCAGTTCATCGGCAATCCCCGGCGCCACTACCAGCACCTGGCCACGCGCATGGTGGAGCCGCGCCGCGAACTCCGCACCTGGCGCGCCTGGGCCTGCTGGCATCTGGCCTGCCTCATTTTTCCCGACCTCCCGGCGGATGAAAAACAGCTCGCCAGTGAGGGCGTCATCGAGCCCCCCCGCCACGAAATACTCAATCACCTAGCCCACCTCGGTTTGCCCGGTGAGGCCGCCCTCTGGGAATCGATTGCCGGCTCCCTCCCCCACCCCGCCCCTTCCCCACCATGAAACCCCGCCGCCTTTCCTCCGCCGCCCTCCTCTTTCTCACCGGGCTCGGCCCCGCCCTCGCAGCCCGGGATCTGCCGTGGAAGTTCACCGTCACCGCCGGAGACACCGCCCGCTCCGGATTTCCCGCTGAGTGCGCCCTGCCCGCAGACCTCCCCATCGCCCCCGGCCAGTGGCCGCAACTGGTGGAAATCAAAGACGGAGCCGCCCCCACCCCCGTCCCTGCCCAGCTGGCCCCCGGCAGCCCGCCGCGCCTCGCGTGGCTGATGACCGGGGCTGCCGGCAGCACCCACACCTACGAGCTGCGCGGCTGGTCCGCCCCGGCGGAGGGGGCCGCGATGTACTTCGACACCAGCAACGACGCCGTCACGCTGCGCCAGGACGGCCACCCGGTGGCCGCCTACCATTTCGGCGTCGATGCCCCCCCGGAGGGCGTCCCCGAGGCCTATGCGCGCAGCGGCTTTGTCTACCCGCTCTGGGCTCCCTCCGGCGACGAACTCGCCTGCAAGCGCCCCGAGGACCACCGCCACCACATGGGCCTCTGGCACGCCTGGGTGCACACCACCTGGCGCGGGAAACCGGTCGACTTCTGGAACATCGGGGACAACAAGGGCACCGTCCGCTTCGCCGCCCTGGAGTGGAAAGCCTCCGGTCCCGTGTGGGCCGGTCTGCGCGCCCGCCAGGAGCACGTCGCGTTCCCGGCGCCCGGGCAGAAAATCGTCGTTCTGGATGAAATGCTGGACCTCCGCGCCTGGAAGACGGAGGGCGGCTACCTGCTCGACTACGACTACACGCAGAAAAACGTGAGCGACAGCCCCCTCGACCTCACCGTTTACCGTTACGGAGGAGGCCTCGCCTACCGCGGCCCCGCCTCCTGGACCCGGGGGAACAGTGACTACCTCACCTCCGAGGGCAAACACCGTGAAGACGCCCACCAGTCCCGCGCCCGCTGGGTAGCCATGTCAGGAGCCACCCCGCACGGGACGGGAGGCGTGACCATCCTGGAGCACCCCGGAAACCACGACGCCCCCAGCCACATCCGTGCTTGGGGGCAGGCCGACGGGGCAACGGGAAAAACCGGCTTCATCTTCTTCAACTACGTCCCCTGCCAGGAAACTGCGTGGAAAATCGCCCCCGGCGAAACCGTCACCTTTCGCTACCGCGTTTTCCTCCACGATGGCCCGCCCCAGCCCGGAAAGATCGACGCCCTCTGGCAGGACTACGCCCACCCCGTCGCCCCCGCCCCGTCGCCCTGAACCCGCCCCGCCACTTGCCTGAAAGTCACAACCCTCCTTTACAAGCCGGGAATCCCGGCTAAACATGCCCGCTTATGATTTCGATTCTTTCCACGATTCTGATCGTCCTTTTGGTGGTCGTCTGTCTGCTCATGCTGCTGATTATTCTCATGCAGCGTCCGAAGCAGGAGGGCCTTGGCGCCGCCTTTGGCGGTGACATCATGAATCAAATGGCCGGCTCCTACGCCACCAGCGCTCTTCAGAAAATGACCACCATTCTGACCGTGGTTTTCTACCTGACCTGCCTCGGGCTCGCCGTCGTCCAGGCCCGCCAAGCCCACCTGCGCCGCACGGTGGACAAGCCACTGGCCGACCTTCCCAAGCCCGCGCCCGCCGCTGATGCGACCAAACCGGCCGACGCCGCAAAGCCAGCTGATGCCGCCAAACCGGTCGAAACTCCCGCCACCACCCCTCCCGGAGATGCCGCCAAGCCGGTCGAGCTGAAGCCCGCCGAGACCAAACCCGCCGATGCGCCAGCCGCTGATGCCGCCAAGCCCGCTGAAACCCCTGCCGCCGACGCCCCGAAACCTGCCGAGCCCGCTCCCGCAGCGCCCGCCGCAGACGCGCCCAAACCCGCCGAACCGGCCCCAGCCGCTCCCGCCGCCCCTGCCCCGGCGACTCCCGACTCGCCCAAGTGACCCGCCGGGACTGCGTCCTCTCCCTTCTTTCCGCCGCCGCGCTCCTGCCCGGCTGCGGAGGTTCCGAGCGCCGCGCCGACCTCGTTTTCACCTCCCCGTCCGAGCCCGGCGTCCTCGACCCCGCCCTCGTTTCCGACCAGGCCTCCGGCCGTGTCGTCACCTCTCTTTTCGAGGGCCTGATGCGCTGGAATGAAGCCGGCCAGGCCGTCCCCGGCCTCGCCGAGGGGCCACCGCAGATCAGCGCGGACAAGCTCGTCTACACCTTCCGCCTCCGGCCCGGCCTCCAGTGGTCAAACGGTGATCCCGTCACCGTTCACGACCTGATCGCCTCCTGGCGCCGTGTGCTGGATCCCGCCACCGGGGCCGACTACCAGAACCTCCTCTACTACATCAAAGGAGCAGCCGCCTTTGGCGAGGGGAAGGGCCGCTTCGAAGATGTCGCGCTCGCAGCACCGGATGACCGCACCCTCGTCATCACCCTGGAGTCCCCCACCCCGTTTTTCACGGACCTCTGCGCCTTCATGACCCTCTGTCCGGTCCACCTGAAGAGCCTCGCCGAGCACGGGCGGGATGCCTTTAAACCCGGCAAGCTCGTCTGCAACGGCGCCTACACGCTGGCCGAATGGCGCATCAACTACCGGCTGCGTCTGGAAAAAAACCCCCGCTACTGGGACGCCGCCAATGTCCGCCTGCCCCTCGTCGAACTGCGCACCATCGTCAGCGCCACCACGGCGCTCAACCATTTCCTGACCAAGTCCGCCGATCTCGCCCTCGACAAGGACGGCGTGCCCGTCACCCTCGTCGACAAGCTCAAGACCGAACCAT
This sequence comes from bacterium, assembly GCA_031411255.1. Classification (GTDB taxonomy): domain Bacteria; phylum Verrucomicrobiota; class Verrucomicrobiia; order Verrucomicrobiales; family V1-33; genus JANOAS01. The sequence continues at coordinate 9,243 of JANOAS010000306.1, read as the reverse complement.
GGTTCCACCTCGGCCCCTTCCTTGGGACAAATTTCATCCGGTTCAACTGCACCCGGGCCCCCTTCACCGACGCCCGCGTCCGCCTCGCCTTCGCCCTGTGCATTGACCGCGATCTCCTCGTCACCAAGATCACCCGCATGGGCGAGCCCGCCGCCTACAGCCTCACCCCGCCCGGCACCGGGGCGAATTTTCAGCCCGAGCGCCCGGCGAAGATGCACGACATCGACCGCGCCCGCCAGCTCCTGGCCGAGGCCGGCTTCCCCGGCGGAAAAAACTTCCCCCTCGTCCGCTACCTCTACCCCAGCCGGGATTTGGACAACTCACTCGCCGTCGAACTCCAGTCCATGTGGGAGTCCGTCCTCGGCATCCAGGTCCTCCCGGTGAAACAGGAGTGGAAGGTCTACCTCGCCTCCCAGAAAAAACTCGACTACGACCTCTGCCGATCCAGCTGGGTGGGCGACTACAACGACCCCAACACCTTCCTCGAGCAGTTCACCTCCGGAAGCGGGAACAACCGCACCGGCTGGGCCAGCCCCGCCTACGACGCCCTCATCGCCGCCGCCGCCCGAGAGCCGGACGACCCACGCCGCCTCCAGCAGCTCGCCCATGCCGAGGCCCTCGTCTGCTGGCAGGAAACCCCCGTCACCCCGGTCTACCACTACACCGGCATCCAGTTTTACCGGCCAGACGAGATCGGCGGCGTCCAGGCCAACCTCATCGACGAGCACCCTTTCCGGTGCATGTTCCGGAAAAAATAACGTCCCGTCGTGGACTACTTCGCCGCCTTTTTCCTGCCCGCAGGCGCAGCCCCCGCGCCAGCCAGCGCCAGCACCTGGTCAAGCGCAAGCTCGGTGGCCTGCGCCACCTTTTCTGGCGGCAGACCCATCTGCAGCAAGTTCTTCGCCGCCACCATCTTTGATCGCGCTTCACCACGCGCTTCCCCTTCCAACTGGGCTGCCAGAAGGATGTTCTTTTGGTCGATTTTGTAGAGTTGGCGTTTGCTCATGATTTCGGCTTCGGCTGGGCTGAGCGCATCCTGGCGGGAGAGGCGCAGAGCCTCCCGGACACCGGGGTTTTTCAACCGATGCGGCACTGTGCGCCAGGAAAAGGCATTTTTCAAGAAGTCGATCCACTCCCGAAGCGGATGCGCAGGAGGGATGGCTTCCTCGCTGGCCTTGGGCAGTTCCAGAAAAATGAGATCAAGCCCGGCCTCGCCGTAAGACTCTCCTGAGGTCACCTCGCGGAGCGAATAATGGTTCAGCCAAGCTGAAGTCTCCGGCAGCAGGGTGCAATCGGCTATCGTCACCACCGTCACCGGGCGCAGAGTCCTGTAATCATGTCCGCGCCCCAGTTGGGCGGTCAGGCGCTTGGCTCCATTGTAGAGGACCCGCGCCCGATAGCCCGCCACCGGGAGCATTTGCATTTCTATGAGAATCTCGCGCCCGTCGTCCAGCCGGACCAGAACGTCGACTGCGCTGTCCTTCAGATGCCGCACTTGCGATGGCAAATATGGCTCGATGATTTCCAATCCAGCGATGACAGGCCGTCCGGAAAAAACCAGGTCGTTCAGCAGGCTTGTGAGCACACCGGCGCTCTGGCGCGATCCGAAGATGCGCTTGAAGGCCCAGTCATTTTTCGGGTCGAGAAAAACAGGCTGCCGAGGCATGACCGCAAAGTTGCGCCGCATTGGCAGTTTGTCCACAGCCACCGCCCCCGACCCGGCCTCAAGGCACCAGCGAAACTCGGAGCCGGATGAAGTGATGCTGGTGGCCGGAGAGGCCGTCGGGGTCCCGCACCTGGATGGCAGTGCGGCCGCCGATGTTCGCCCCGGTGGCGACGGCGGCGGTGCCGGTCCAGCTGCCGTTGGCCTGCCGGGTGGCCACGGTGATCCAGTTTCCTGACTGCATGGTCTCGGCGACCTCCACACGGTAGCTGAGGTCAGTGGGCGGGTGGGCGGGCATGACGAAGGTGCCGAGCAGATGGTCCGTGGCATCCACGCCCGGGGTGACGAGGCCGCGCTCGGTGTCGCCGGCCTGCGGATCGAGGGCGAGGGCGTACTCGAGCAGGTGGTCCAGGCCGTCGGAGTCCGTGTCGGCATTCGCGCCGGAGATGGCGAAGGCGTTCAGCCAAGTGCCGAAGTTCACGTTCACCGTCTGGCCGTTGGGCGAGCCGCCCACGGTCAGGGACGCCTGCCAGGAATTTTTGTCATACCAGCCGGCGCGGTCGGCAGCGAGCGGGTTGATGATTTCGATGGAAGCGCCGTTGCCGTCCGCAGACTTGAACCAGAGGTCGGAGTAGCTGAAGCGCTGGATGCTGGCGGTGTAGGGAAGCGGCAGGTCGAGCACGATAAGGTCGCCGGAATTCGACAGCTTTTTCGCAAACGGTCCGTAGACGGAGGGAACGCCGGGGAAGGCGGCGGGATCGAACATGACCTCCGTGATGCGCAGCCAGGTCATGAGGTCGAGCATGCGATTGTAGACCGGATCGTTCGTGCCGGTGCTGGTGGTGACGGTCTCGTAGGTCTCGGCGACCAGACGGGCATTGAAGACAACGTCACTGCTGCTGCTGACCTGGTGGACCTCCGCAGCAAAAACGTGGCCGCCAGAGCCCAGCGTGTAGCCGGCCGGGACACCGGTCAGCGTGATGGGGCCGACGAGGGCGGCCTCGGTCACTGAGTTGTTCGATTTCGTAGTGGCGGTGAAGGCACCCGCCGGCATCCCGTAGCGGTAGGGCAGCTCCGTGCCGTCCAGGTAAAAGACGGCGCCGTCGTCGATTTCCTGAGTCAGCTTGAACTGCGTCGCGTAGGTGGCCCCGGGCGCGGTAGAAGAAAGGTTTTGCAGGCTGAAGACCGGACTGCGGAAGTAGTCCGTGGTCTGCGTGGTGGTGTGGTCAAAGACCGGACTCAGCACGGCCACGCTGGTATTGGTGAAACCGGGGATGCTGCCGGTGTAGTTGGTCTCCACCCCGAGCGGGGTCACGGCACTCCGCCAGCTGGCGGCCGTCGTGGGATCGAAACCCGGCTGGTTCCACGTCGCACCCTGACCGGTGTCCTTGTCGTAGAAAAAGAAGGACGATCCAAAGTCGCAGATGGTCTGGGTTTTGACCAGCGTGGTGGTCGTGTTCGTACCGGGAGCCTGGGGATTGGCCAAGCCGAAGGTCGGCAGTGCGAAGGTGACCACGGTGGCGGCACCGTCGGGCTGGCGGCCCTCGGGCACGTCCGGCAGGGCGTTCACGATCTGCACCTGGTCGACTACGGAATCATCCGGCATGGAGAGGACAATCCAGTCGTAGAAGGCATCCAGGCTGAAATTGAGATGATGGGCCGGCACTCCGGGGCCACCCTGGCTGTCCGCCACCAGACTGGCGAAACCCAGTGCCGGGACAAAACTGAGCGGGGGCATGGTGAAGAGGTGCGGAGAGTCGGGAGTGTCCGTCAGGAACCAGCCCCCAATGTTCGCAGGCAGCGTGCTGCCATTGTACAGTTCCACCTGGTCGTCGGCAAAGCTGATCTCGGCATTGGCGAGCCATTCGTTGAAGACCACGCGGCCTGCGCAGGTGTTCGGCTTGAGAATGTTGACCGCACCGGGAGTCGGCACGTTCAGGTCCCAGTGGCTGTCCGCGCCCACACGACCGACCGAGAGATCGGCAATTTGAAGTCCGAAGGTGACCGTGTCCACCACAGTCCAAGCCACACCGTTAGGCTTGGAGAGCGTGACCGCTTCCCCGCCGCTGTCGAGCCCGAAGCCGGTGTGCGGACCAGGGTTGACCGTGTCGGCGTCGGCCTTCAGCAAATACGTCGCCCCGCCCGCGAGAGTCGTCCCAGCTGGAATGACGTAGCGGCCCGACAGTAGCGGGTCATCGCTGACGGCCCAGCCGGAGATGTCAACTGCGGCGGTGCCGGGGTTGCGCAGCTCGATGTAGTCGGGATGAGCCGTGCCATTGGTGTAGGCGGCCACGTTGCTGGCGAGGATTTCATTGAGGACGATCTGCGGAACGAAGGCGGGATCGACCGTCCACACGCGAACCGTGGGTGCCGACTCCCAGCTCATTTCCACCCCGGCCGGACTGGTGCCGGAGCCGGAGGCATTCTTGCCGAGGACCTGGAGCGTATGCGTCCCGGCGCTCAGGCCGGTGAGGGAAATGGGGGTGGTGATCGGGATTTCAGCACTGTAGGCCCCGGAGTCGATCTTGTACTTGTAGGAAACAAACCCCCAAGTCCAGAGCGGGATCTTTCCGGCAAAGGTGCCCGTCCCCGCTGCCATGGTGCCGGTGGGCCCGACGGTGATGGTGGCCGAGCTGGCGCTGGTGGTGGCCGCCGGCACGCCGGAGAGCAGGACACCGCGCGGGTTTCCTCCCCCCTTGTTTGTGCCACCTGGACCAGTGCCATAGGCGGGCGAACCCGGGCACGGGGCAAAGGCGGCATGAATCTTCCTCCACACGACCTCGTAGTCCTGGAAGGCTTGGGAATTCGACATGCCGTAGGTCCAGAGTGGGTCGCTCTGGTCGATCAACTCAAGATGCAAACCGGGATCCACCACGATCTGATTGCCTGCTCCGGGTCCAGCCCAGGCCTGGTCGAGGATGTTGTTGTTGAAGGTGATGACCTGGTTGACTGCGCCGTAGTTCGGCACGAGCCGGGGTGCGTCGTGGATGACGTTGTTCTCCACATATACGTCGGCATGCTGGTCGGCCGATGGCAGGGCGACGCCGTCGTCCGTCACGTTGAGCACGCCCACGTTCTGCGGCTCGGCCACGCCGCCGTTTCCATTGCAGTGCACCACGGTGTTGTGGGTGAAGGAATACCTCACCCCGCCCTTGCCGAGCGTGGCGTGGTCCACGTCATAGAAAATGTTGTTGTGGATCGTCCACTGGGACGGCTGGGGCGAGTAGTCCAACCCGCCGGAAACCCCTGAACCTGTGTCCGCGAGGGTGGGCCGGTTCGCATCCTCGTGCACGTGCATGAAGACATTTCCCTCGACCCAGCAGTCCGTGCTGTCGAGGTCGAGGCAGTCGTCCGTGGCGGCGGTGAAGATGTTGTCGATGGACTGAAAGGCCGTGTGCGTGGCGGAGGGGTTGGCCGTCCGGTTGCCGTCGGTAAGGTCAAAAATGTCGTTGAAGCCAAAGGTGTGGCCAAAGATGTTTGACTGGATGATGCCGTAGCCTCCGGCGGGGATGCCGCCCACGCCGTGCAGCATTTCCGGACGGCTGGAGGCGACGGAGTAAGTCTGGAACCAGCAGTTGGAAATGATGAAGGAGCTGGCGTCCGAGGAGAAGTACTGGGCGTCGCTGTTGAAGAACTGGCAGTGGTCGATGAACACTTTCGAGCCACCGTTGTCATGAATCGTGGCGGTGTGGCTGCCCACATTTTTCCCGGCTCCGCGTTCGATGTCGCACCACACGAGGCGACTCTCATTGGTGGCGCCGATGAAATCAACCGCACCGTAGGCGTCCGTGGTACCGGGTTTTCTGGTGAAGCGGATGTGGCTGGACGGCGTCCCCTCCGCGAGTAAGCGGCCTGTGCCGCTGACGGTGAAGCTGGAGGCCGCGCCCATGTAAACGGTGGCTCCCGGTTGAATCGTGAGCGCCACTCCCGCGCCAATCGGCATGTCGCCCGTGAGCTGGTAGGGGCCGCCCGCAGCCGTCCACGTGGTGCTGGCTGCGAGAGTGCCGCTTTTCGCCACAGGCGTCACGTCACGCAAAATATCGAGGAAGGAGTACCGGAGATGCAAGCCGGCGGCGTCCGTTTCCTCGACGGTGAGACGGGTGATGCCCGGATTCAGCGTCACCGTCGGTGCAGGGAAACCCTTGATGCCGACGACTTCCATGTTGAACCGGCAGTCGCTGGTCCCCGCCGCTTGGTGCACCTCCACAGCCAGCAGGTTCGTGGCCGGGGCGGCGAGGAAACCGGACGGAGGCAGGCTGTAGACGACCCACTCCGTTTCCACGGCCACCGTCCCGCTGGCAGTCGTGGCGGCGGTCACGGCACCGGCGGGCATGTTTGACCGGGGGCTCAGTTCGGTGCCGTTCAGGTAAACGATGGCGCCGTCATCCCGCTGGATGCGGATCTCCAGACTGCTGAACTGGGACGGGTTCTTGATGGCGACCGTTTTCCGGAAGTAGTCCGCATTGTGCGAATAAACGCCGCCGGAAATGATGGTGGCCGCCCCATCTTGGTTCGACGGGCTGTAGCCCAGCGGGGACGGGCCGTTGGACCAGGCCGTGTCCGTATAGGCCGCGGTGGCCCAGTTGGCAGCAGGCAGGGTGCCGGCGTCCCAGTATTTCCAGTCGTCGCCCGGCACCACCAGCTGGATGGTGGCCGAGGTGGGTGCGCCAAAGGTGCCAGTCTTGGGATCGATTCCGACTTCCACGCCGTTGACGAAAACGTGGGACGCCGTGGCGGGATCAAAGGTGCCGGTGATGGTGGCACTGGCGGTGGTGGTGGCCGGGGTGGTCTCGTAGCCGTTAGTCACGGTGAACCCCGCAGTTCCGGCGAGTGGTTTCGTAATTTTTGCCAGGATGTCCGCCCGGCGGGCATCCATGAAGGCAATGACGGAGGTCTTGACCGGATCGATGTCCGCCGCAGCCCACCCGGCTCCGGTGAGTGCCTTGGTGACGGTGGCGTCGAACTGCGCCTTGGAGAACGGCCCCTTCATCAGGCGGGAGAGGGTGGCGTAGTACTTTTGGATGACCACCGGGTCGCTGAAAAACGGCGTGAGCTTGCTGAAGATGTCGCCCGTTTTTCCCGCCTCCACGCAGTCCAGGATGGTGTAGGGCAGGTCCGCCTGAGTGATGGCCGAGGAGTCGCCAAGGCCGAGGATGGTGTCCAGGTCGTGAAACAGGAGGCGCATCCGGCCGTCGCCGCCGCGGTACATGCTGTAGTCGTCGTCCCGTCCGTTGGTCAGGTTGGTCTCGCCATCAGTGAGGATGGCGGCGAGGGCGATGGTTTCCAGCCACTGGTCCACATCCAGCACGCCGCTGACATTGGCCAGGTAGGCGGAGGTTGGCGTGATGTAGTTCGCCGTCATGACGCTGACGAAATTGTGCAGGTCGGTCCAGTCGCGGGCGGAGGCGTTGTTTTGTTTCTCCCAGCCCGGCGGGGTGGCTCCATACCAGGCACCGAGGTCGGTGGTGCCGCCAGGAGCCACGTCCCAGTACGTCGAGCCGGAGGAACTGCGCTTGGTGTAGAGGTTGCCGTTGTTATCTTCCGGGAAGTGATGCTTGACGAAGCCGCGATTGATCGGCTCGACATGGACCACGGAGCCGTAGTGGCGGCTGAAATTTGAACCGGCGTAGGCGAGCGCGTTCCGGTTCACGCCATTCCAGCGCAGCTGCACCGGCTTGGCGTCGGCCACGTGCATCCCGGCAGCGTGGGAAAGCTGGGCGCCCACGTGCTGGAGGTAGGTGTACTGGGAGTTCAGGTTCATCCCGGTGTTGCCCTGCCAGGGATTGTCCAGCGTCGTGTCCACACGCACGCCGCGAGGGTGGCTGCTGCGGCTGCCGGCCCCGCGCAGGCGGGTCGAGGACAGGTAGCGCACATGCCAGCCTCCGTTGCTCCACGCGGTGAAGGTCGTGTTGAACTGCTGGTTGCTGTCATTTCCCGTGGCAGTGGAGAAGCCGATGGCGTCATACGCGGCCAGCTCCGGCACGGGCATGATGAGGCGGTAGAGCGGCTGGACGCCCGTATAGGCCTCCTCATCCACCTGCCAGACGCAGTTGGCCCCCTGCGTTCCGGTGTCCGTGGTCGGCGCGGGCCAGGTGCGCACACTTGCCGAGGCATCTGCGGCCTGGACGTAGAATTCCACCACCATGCCCGCGGCGTGAGCGGAGGGCAGCACGCCGGAAAAGACCCCGTCATTGGCGATCTCGTCGCCGTTCAGGCCGTCATCGTGCATGGGCAGGGAATTCCACGGTGTGGAATTCGACGTCGTGCTGGTGGAGACGCGCCATTTGGCCGTCACCACTGACTTGTAGGCAGCTGTGTCAAAAACCGGATCTGCATCCGCCTCGTCCTGCACCCTGGCTGAAATGGTGACGACCTGAGTGTGGGTGGGCACTTCGGGCCGGTGCTGCACCTCCTCAATAATGGGCGCGATGTTGGCCGTCAGCGCAGAATTCGCCTGCCCCGGAGTCCCGCCCGCAGCAGTCGAGACGGCCCACGCCTGGCCGTTGTTTTTGGCAAACTGGGGATTGCGCAGTTCCAGCGTGCGGCCGGCACCGTCTGCATCGGTCACCCAGGTCCAGCCGATCATGAGCGGCGGCACGGGAGCGGTAGCGCCATTGATGGTGGCATTCCGCGGGTCCACCCCGCCGTCGCGGCGCTTCGCCCAGTCGCCATCCGTGTAGTAGTGCACCTTGTCCACCGTCGTGCCCGTGGCATCGTGCATCTCGATGGCGTCGTCCACATTGCTCAACTGGCCGAGCCAGCCGCCGACGTAGTTTGAAACAGGCGGATGCGCCGCATGGAAGGCCGCCGCATTTGCCGCCACCACCAGACAGCCGCCCGCAGGCAGGACGGTGCCGGGGGGAAATGAAAAGGAGACTGCATTGGAGAGCTTCCAGCCAGTCAGGTCGGCAGCCACGCCGTCCGGATTGCAAATTTCGACCCACTCCTCCAGCACATCCTCGGGGCCGGTTGGCGCGGTCACAGGACCAGGCTGCTGCGGATGGAAATTGATCTCGTTGATCACCGGCAGGGCTCGCAGAGACTGGGCAAAGCCAAGGAGGGCCACGGCTGCGGAGAGAGCGCACCAGGCGGACGGGCGAAATGTGGGAGCGGGCATGGAGTTGTTGGGGCTGCGGACAGACAAGGCAGTGGCATCGGCTGAACCAGGAGCCATCTCTGCCATGTCTCATCCTAACAGAACACCCCGCAGGACGGACGCTAAAAGTTGTGAAAACCTGGTCATTCACCGGGAATGACGACGCTTTCATGTTCAGGCTTTGGACCGGGAAAATTGTCCGGTTCAATGCACCCGGCGAAACAGCCAGCTAAACGGGAGCACGGGCGCGAGAGTGGTGAGGCAGGCATGCCCGACTGGCGTGAGTAGAAGAGGGTGGAGCCTTCCCGCCCAGCGGAGGCGCGGGGTAAACCGGCTCTTTATGTCCTGCACGGCGGCGGCACGCGCGGCGGACCAGGCGAGTTCACCGCGGGCCCACCGGATGAGCGCCGGAGCTGAGGCCAGGGCGGACTGAAAGGCCATGGACATTCCGTTTCCGGTGAACGGCGGGATGATGGCGGCGTGG